>CAYLPA010000124.1:0-8003 GCA_964385385.1 uncultured Saprospiraceae bacterium
ATATTTTGAAATAGTTATGATGAGTAAAAACAAGCATCTTTATTTTGCTATTTTATTGCTAACTTTTGTGGTATTCTTTTCCTGCTCTACAAAGAAAAATACTTTCACTCGTAGGTTTTATCATAATCTAACTTCAAAATATAATGCTTATTTCAACGGAAACGAAAGCCTCAAAGAAGGAGTTCGCCAAATTGAAAATCAACAAAAAGACAATTACACTCAAGTGCTTCCTATTTTTCTGTATGGAGATGAAAAAATTGCAGTGGCTTCAGCTCCTGCAATGGATAAAGCTATAAAAAAGGCATCGATTGTTATTAAACGGCACTCAATGTTTTTTCATAAAACGGAGTACTGTAGATGGGTTGACGATAGTTATTTGTTGATGGGGAAAGCACAATTCTATAAACAAGATTACCTCTTAGCTTCGCAAACTTTCAGATATATAATTTCTCATTTCAGCAGGAACGAGATTAAGTATGATGCTATGCTCTGGTTGGCGCGAATTTATAATATTGAAAAAGATTATGACAAATCTTATACTATTCTGGATAATATTCAAAATAATATTGAAAAAGGAAAAGTCTCAAAAACTGTAAAAAAGAATTTCTCCTTAGTTTATGCAGATTTATATATCCGTCAGGAAAATTATCCGCCGGCTATTGAATATCTAATTACTGCGATTGATGTAAACAAAAAGAAAAAAACCAAAGTTCGATTAAATTTTATTTTAGCACAAATTTACCAGAGAAGTGGTCGTTGTCCCGATGCTTCAATAAGATATAGGAAAGTGATAAAAATGGGACCTCCTTATGAAATGGCTTTCCATTCAAAAATCAATATTGCAAGATGTTTTGATGCTGAATCAGATAATAGCAGGGATATAAAAAAGATATTGCTGAAAATGGTTAAGGATGAGAAAAACAAAGAATATCTTGATGAAATTTATTATGCTCTAGCCGAAATTTCTTTAAAGGAAAAGGACAAAGCTAAGGCTATAGAATATTTACAACTGTCTGTTCTTACAAGTGTAAACAACAATAACCAAAAAACAATATCGGCATTGACTTTAGCTGATATTTACTTTTCGGAATCTGATTATCTCAACGCACAAGCCTATTATGACAGCACGATGATTTTTTTGCCTAAAGATTATCCCGACTATAAAAAAATTGAAAGGAAAAAAAATACCTTAACGGAATTAGTAAAAAATCTTATTGTTATTCAAACCGAAGATAGTTTGCAGGCACTTGCAAATATGTCAGCATCCAAACGAAATGCTATTATTGATGAAATCATCGAAGAGATTATTGAAGAAGAACAGCGTAAACAACAAGAAGAAATTGACAGACAAATGAGTTTGCAGTTTCTCGACCAGGAAAATAGAGAGCAAAAAACAAATCAGGCATCAGGTTCTCAATGGTATTTTTATAATTCTTCAGCTCTTAGTTTTGGGTTTAGTGAATTTGAAAAAAAATGGGGAAATCGAAAACTTGAAGATTTATGGAGATTGAGTAACAAACAATCAGTGTCTTTTGATTTTGGTGATGAAGGTGAAGAAGGAGACAAGGACACTCGTTCTGATAGTGCTAAACAAGCTTCGGCAAACTTAAAGGACAGAAATTTTTATTTGCAAGATGTTCCTTTAACGGCAGAAGCAATGAAAGCATCAGATAAGAAAATTATTGAAGCTTTATATAATTCAGGAGTTATTTATAAAGAGGGATTGCAGGATTTTGATAAATCAATAGAGACTTTTGAAACCCTTCTCAAAGACTATCCAAATAATGATTATATCTTAAAGTCATATTACCAATTATATAGAATTTATAAAGAACTTGAATTTGAAGATGATGCTTTAAAATATAAAAATCTTATTATCTCAAAATTTTCTGAAAGTGATTATGCGAAAATTTTAGCTGACCCGAATTATTATAAAAAATTGCAAGCTGAAAAAAACAAGGCTGCGATTTTTTATAAAGAAACTTTTTTGGCATATAGTAACAAAGAATATCAAACCGTTATAAGTAATAATACGAAAGCTATAGAGCTTTACAATGACACTATGCTTTTATCGAAGTTTGAATATTTGAGTGCCATCTCTATCGGTAAAACTCAGGATACAGCAGCATTTGTCGTAGCATTGAAAAGTGTTATAAAAAATCATCCTAAAGCCGCAGTAACACCTCTTGCTCAAAATATCCTTGACCAACTTACGAAACCCGTAATGCAGCTTTCTGAAATCAAAAAAGGAAAAGTAAAAGGACAAGAAAAAGAAATATCAGAAGATGGCTCACCTTACTCTTTTGATGAAAATGCAATTCATTTATTTGTTTCTGTTGTTGAAATAAAAAAAGTCAGTATGAATGATTATAAAATTGCCATATCTGATTATAATCAAAAATATTATTCAATGGAAAAGTTGACTATTAGCACAGTTTTTCTTGACCCTACGCACCAAATGCTTTCTGTAAGCAATTTTAAAGATAAACATAAAGCGATGTCTTATTTTAATTCAATTGATTCGAGTAAAGATTTGAAATCTTATTTTAGAAAAAACAATGCAGAAAACGTTGTGATTTCAGTAAGCAATTATTCTGTTTTTTATAAAAATAAAGACCTTGGAATATATCTGGACTTCTTTAAAAAATATTACTTAGATTAGTATCTTCGAATTTTTCCTTCCAATTATAAACATAATTTTTAGTGAATTTTAATCTCTATTTTTGAATTTTATATTTTAAAACACTAACTTTGTTTTTTTTTAATAAATTTTAAAATAAAAAGATGGCAAAAACTACAGAAATATCAACTCTTGAATTCAATAAAATTGTTTCGGGTACTGTAATAAAAGGAGATATAAAATCTAATGGAGATATCAGGATTGATGGAACATTGATTGGAACTTTAAATTCAAAAGCTAAAGTTGTTTTAGGTCCAAATGGAAGCATCGAAGGAGAAATCTTTTGCAAGAATGCAGATATTCAGGGAGTAGTAAAAGCACAGATAAATGTTTCGGAATTATTAACATTGAAAGCTACTGCTAAAGTAACCGGAGACATTACAACTAATAAACTTGCTATTGAACCGGGAGCGAAATTTTCAGGGGCTTGCAAAATGAATGATAACATAAACTTCAAAGAGCAAAAACCCGAATTCAAGGATGAAACAACAAAATTCAAAAAAGAAACAGTTTAATGATTATGCTAAATATTCAAGCATAGCTTTCCAAATGCTTGCAATTATTCTTGTAGGAGTTTTTGGAGGCATTAAACTTGATGAATTATTAAAAATCAATTTTCCTGTTTTTACTCTAATATTAACAATTTTATCTGTCGTTTTTGCAATATATTATGTGATAAAAGATTTAATAAAATTCAAATAGATTATGATGCCAGTCTTTCTGAAATTTTTAAAAGATTTAACAATTTACACTGCTATTATTAGTATAGTAACCATAGGTTTCGTTTTTCTACTTCCCGAAAAATTTATTACACCTGTTTTATATTATATTTTGATTTTTTTCTATTCTGTTACTTTAATTATGTATTATGTTTTATTAAAAGCATCAGAAAAAAGGCTTAGTAAATTCAGTGTTAATTTTTTGCTTTTGACATTTATAAAACTAATGCTATATTTTGGTGTGTTGTTAACTTATGTTTTTATTTATAGGAATGATGCAGCAAATTTTATTATAACCTTTTTTATTTTTTATCTTTTATATACTAGTTTTGAAGTTATTTCTATTGTTAGAAAACCAAATTCAGAACTTCCAGATGACAAGCCTTCAGACAAGGTTTAAAAATAATTTTCAAAGAATGTATTTTTTCTAATTTTGTAAGAAAATGCTTATCTTTGATGTTTGAAAATTTGTAAATTATTTCGATGAGAAAACAATTCAAGAAAATGATTATTTCCAACACGCTTTTAATTATTGCGTTATTTTCATTTTCAATAGTTTCGGCTTCCGAAAAAGATAATCAAAAAGAAAATAAAGACATTCACGAAAAAGAATTCAATGCCGGCACAATGATTATTGAGCACATTGTCGATGCTTACGAATGGCATATTCTTTCTTATAAAAAAACTCATGTTTCTGTTCCTTTGCCGATAATTTTATATGATAAAGGCAAGATTACAGCATTTTTTTCCAGCAAATTTCATCACGGACACAAATCATATAAAGGTTATAAGATTGAAACGGAAGGAAAAAATAAAGGGAAAATTGTAGCTGTTAAAGATAATAGTTTGATTAGCGATAAAGATGCTGTTTTGCCACTGGATTTTTCAATTACAAAAACAACTATGGGGGTTTTTATCAGCATCATTTTATTATGCTTCATTTTTATTTCGGTAGCAAAATCATATAAAAAACGAAGTGGTGAAGCCCCTAAAGGTTTACAATCTTTGATGGAACCGGTGATTATATTTATAAGAGATGATATTGCAAAATCATCAATAGGAGAGAAAAAATATAAAAGATATATGCCATTTTTGTTAACGGTTTTTTTCTTTATATTTTTTAATAATATTCTGGGTTTGATACCAATTTTTCCGGGTGGAGCAAATGTTACAGGAAATATTTCCGTTACTTTAGTTCTTGCAGTTTTCACTTTTGTGATTACAACTTTTAGCGGAAACAAAAATTATTGGAAACATATATTCAATGCCCCGGGAGTTCCTTGGTGGTTAAAAATTCCAATTCCTTTGATGCCGATAATTGAAATAGTAGGAGTGTTTACAAAACCATTTGTTTTAATGATTCGACTTTTTGCAAACATTTCTGCCGGACATATTGTTATGCTCGGATTTATAAGCATTATATTTATTTTTGGAAATATCAGTCCGGGCTTAGGATATGGAGTTTCTTTTGTTTCAGTTATTTTTGCAATTTTTATTACATTCCTCGAATTTCTTGTTGCTCTGATTCAGGCTTATGTTTTCACTTTATTATCAGCATTATATTTTGGAATGGCTACGGAAGAACATCATTAAATAATTTTATATAAAGATTAAGTTATTAATTATAAACTAAATAATAAATTATCATGTCAACATTATCAATTTTATTACAAACAGTAGTGGATTATTCACCATTTGCAAAAATCGGAGCCGGAATCGGAGCAGGGATTGCTGCAGTTGCTGCAGGAGTTGGAATTGGAAACATCGGTGCCAGAGCACTTGAATCTATTGCTCGTCAACCGGAAGCCGGTGCCGACATTCGTTCAAATATGATTGTTTCTGCTGCTTTGATTGAAGGAGTAGCATTTTTTGCTATTGTTGTTTGTTTGCTAATATTGTTTGTTTAGTAAATAAAAAAAACATTTTGCATCTTAACGATTGGTTAAGATGTAAAGTGTTAAATTTTTTTTGGAAAATTTTGATAAAACCTTATAAATTAAAATTATGGAAATTGTAAGTCCCTCGTTAGGATTAATTTTTTGGATGACCATTTCTTTTGCTATTGTGTTATGGATACTTAGCAAATTTGCATGGAAACCAATAATGAAAGCTCTTGGTGAAAGAGAAGATTCTATTAGTGATGCTCTGCATGCTGCTGATAAAGCTAAAGAAGAAATGAAAAAACTAAAATTTAGCAACGAACAATTATTGAAAGAAGCAAAAAACGAAAGAGATGCAATTTTGCAGGAAGCTCGAAAAATCAAAGATTCAATTATTGAAAAAGCTAAAACAACAGCAAATGATGAAGCCGGTAGAATTATCGAAACTGCAAAAGAAAATATATATTTTGAGAAAATGGCTGCTATAACAGAATTGAAAAATCAAATAGCAAACCTATCAATTGAAATTTCCGAAAAAATACTGGAAGAAGAATTATCAGTAACTGCAAAACAAAAAGAATTGATAAACAAAAGTTTAGATAAGATAAATTTTAATTAGTTTTTCATTTTATTAATAAATCTACAAAGTTATTTAAGTAATGAAACAAACAAGAGTTGCCACAAGATATGCTAAAGCGTTGTTTGATTTTTCTATCGAAGAAAATCTATTGGAAAAGGTGTATGAGGACATGATTCTTGTTTTGAAAGTTTGTGATTCAAACAAAGATTTTAAACAAATGCTTTTCAGCCCGATTATCAAGACTAAGAAAAAGCAATCTATTGTCAATGAAATTTTCGGAAAGCATATAAACGAGATTTCTTTGAATTTTATTTTTATTATTATTAAAAAAAGAAGAGAAGTTCATATTGAGCAAATTTCCAATCAGTATATAAAAATTTATAAAAATTATCACGGCATCAAAACAGCTCTTATTAAGACTGCTGTTGAAATTGATGATAATATTAGAAAAATAATTGTTGAAAAACTTGAAGATTTTACAAAATCACAAATTGAACTTATTGAAGAAATTAAAAAAGAGCTAATTGGTGGATTTGTTTTAAACATTGAAGATAAACAATATGATGCCAGTATAAAAAATAGAATAAAAAAACTTTCAAAAGAATTTGAAATAAATATTTATGAGAAAGGATTTTAATTTCTTATTAATATAAAAAATATAGTAAAGAAAAAATCATGGTAGAAATTAAACCCGCTGAAGTATCAGCAATTTTAAGACAGCAATTGTCAGGATTCAAACATGAATCGGAACTTGAAGAAACCGGCACTGTGTTGCAGGTAGGTGATGGAATAGCACGTATTTACGGGTTAACAAATGCTCAGTCAGGCGAAATTATAGATTTTGAAAAAGGCAATGTTAAAGGAATTGTTTTAAATCTTGAAGATGATAATGTTGGTGTTGTTCTTTTAGGTGAATCAACCAAAATTCAGGAAGGCAACATAGTGAAAAGAACAAAAAAAATTGCTTCTATTAAAGTTGGGGAAGGCATGTTAGGTCGTGTTATTAATACACTTGGTGAACCCATTGATGGAAAAGGCGAAATAGTTGGCGACACTTATGATATGCCTCTTGAACGAAAAGCCCCTGGTGTTATTTTCCGTCAACCTGTTACCGAACCTCTACAAACAGGCATTAAACCTATTGATGCAATGATACCTATTGGCAGAGGTCAACGTGAATTAATTATTGGAGACCGCCAAACAGGAAAAACAGCAATTGCTATTGACACAATTATTAATCAGAAAGAATTTTATGATAATGGGGAACCGGTTTTTTGTATTTATGTTGCTGTTGGACAAAAAAGTTCTACTGTTGCAAACATTTATAAAACTTTAGAAGAAAGAGGAGCAATGGCTTATACAATTATTGTTGCTGCCTCTGCCTCAGAACCTGCTGCAATGCAGTTTTATGCTCCTTATGCCGGTGCTTCAATTGGAGAATTTTTTAGAGATACAGGAAGACCTGCTTTGATTATTTATGACGATTTATCAAAACAAGCAGTTGCTTATCGCGAAGTTTCTTTATTATTAAGACGACCACCGGGGCGAGAAGCTTATCCCGGCGATGTTTTTTATCTTCATTCAAGATTGTTAGAAAGAGCAGCCAAAATTATTAAATCTGATAAAATTGCTAACAATATGAATGATATTCCGGAATCGATAAAACACTTGGTAAAGGGCGGAGGTTCTTTAACTGCTTTGCCAATTATTGAAACTCAAGCCGGTGATGTCTCTGCATATATTCCTACAAATGTAATTTCAATTACTGACGGACAAATATTTCTGGAAACTTCTTTGTTTAACGCTGGCGTAAGACCTGCAATTAATGTTGGTATTTCTGTTTCGAGAGTTGGTGGGAATGCTCAAATAAAATCAATGAAAAAGATTGCAGGAACATTAAAATTAGATCAGGCTCAATATCGTGAACTTGAAGCGTTTTCAAAATTCGGCTCCGAACTTGATACTGCCACACAAGCGGTGTTGGATAAAGGTTCCCGAAATGTAGAAATTCTCAAACAGCCACAATATGCTCCAATGAAAGTTGAAAATCAAATAGCAATAATTTATTGTGGAACAAAGGGATTGATGAAAAAAATTCCTCTTAGAAGTATTAAAGATTTTGAAATTGAATACTTGCATTTCCT
>CAYLPA010000125.1:0-7814 GCA_964385385.1 uncultured Saprospiraceae bacterium
ATGAAAAGAATATTAGGTTTATTTATTGTATTTATTATTTGTGCTAATTCAATTTCAGCACAGGGATTAATTTCTGTTAAAGAATATTTGAAAATAGCAAATACTAAGAATGTTATTCTTGTTTCTGTAAGAAAACCTGCAGATTATAATAAAGTTCATATTAAAGGTGCTGTTAATGTTGATTTAAATTCTCTTAATACAAAAGAACCTGTTAAAGGTATGCTTAAAAGCCCAAAAACAGTTGCAGCAATCTTAGGTAAAAAAGGAATTAATCAAAGCAAGAAAGTTGTTTTGTATTGTGCCACCGGAGTTAATGCAGGAAGACTTTACTGGGTATTAAGATATTTAGGTTGTACAAATGTTTATATTCTTAATGGTCATATGAAAGCTTGGAGAGCAGCCAAAAAACCTGTTACAAAAGTTGCATCAAAAGCTAAACCGGTAACATTTATACCTAAAGTGAATAAGAGCATAAATGTTAATAAAGCTTATGTGAAATCAAAATTAAATAGTTCTGGAACTATATTAGTTGATATTCGGAAAAAAGAAGATTTTGATAAAGGAACTATTGATAAATCTGTTAATTTACCACATAAAATGGTTCTTACTGAAGCTAATAAACTTAAATCCAAAGAAGCTTTAACTGCAATATTCAAGAAAAAAGGAATTACTCCTAACAAAGAAATTATTCTTTATTGTGAATCAAGTGCAAGAGCAGGTATTATTTTCTTTGTTTTAGAAACAGTTCTTAAGTATCCCAAAGTAAAAGTTTACGATGGTGCTTATAATGATTGGAAATAATTACAGAAAAAATTTATAAAAAATTATAATAATGAAAACTCGAAAATCACTTTTAATATTAGCAATTCTTGCGATAATTCTCAGTGCATGTAATTCTGGTTCTGTTAAAGTTTACGATTCAGTTGATGCTATGGTTAAAGAAGCGAAAGCAAAAGCTGAGTTTGTTAAAGTTGATGAACTTAATACTATAATTGAAAATGAACATAATTTTTTAATAGTTGATTGTCGTGAGCCTGATATTTATGCTGAAGGGCATATTCCGGGTTCAATAAATATACCTCGCGGATTATTGGAATTTTCAAATAAAATATCAAATAGAGGAGAAGCAGTTTATATTTATTGCGAAAATTATCAAAAAGCAGTATTAGCTGCTGAATCTTTAGCCATGCTTAAATACAAAATTGTTAGAGTTGTTGATGGAGGTTGGGTAAAATGGAGCGAAATCTATCCTGACTTAGTTGAAGAAGGTACTGGCGGCTCAGCAAAAGAAGAAGTAGCCAAACCTGAAGAAAGTGGCGGTTGTGGTGGTTAATACTTAGAATTTTTATTAAAATAATATTAATGATTTATGTTTGACTATGATTAGTCTAAACATTTTACTATGAAGTAAATTGAACAAATAAATAAATAAATAAATAAATTAGATTTTTTAACAATAAAAATTAAAGGAGATAAATATTATGGCAGAAAAAATGTGTATTGGGCTTTTTTCAGGAAGTATTGATAGATTAACAGCTGCAGGAGTTATTATAAGCGGAGCAGCTGCTGATGATATGGATGTTGAAGTTTATGTTTTATTGCAAGGAGCGCGAGCTTTTGTAAAAGGCAATGAAAACAAAATTGATTCATTATCTGAAAATTCTCATCTTAAAGAAGAGTTTATGGCAGCATTAGATAAACTTAATGTTTCAACATGGTTGGAGTTTTTCAAGATGGCTAAAGAAATGACAAATGTTAAAGTTAACATCTGTAGCTTAGCTGGTAAATTATGGGGTGCAGATAAAATGGAAGACTATATTGATATTGTTGATGATATCATTGGAATTGGAGAATATATTGACGCTGCAAAAGATGCAGACGTTCATTTTTTTATATAATTAACAAAATAATAGGAGATTAAAATAATGACAACAGAAGAATTAAACAATTTAGAAGTAAAAAAAATAGTTGATGCACGAGGTACAGCTTGCCCCGGACCACTATTAGCAGCAAAAAAAGCAATTAGCGAAATAGCTGCCGGAGATATTATGGAAATATTATCTGCTGATGAAGGAACAAGGAAAGATATTCCAAAATGGGCAACTAAAAAAGGACATGATTATCTTGGAACTGTAGAAGAATCAGGTTTCTTTAAAATTTTTATGAAAAAAGGATAAAACAGGAAAGCATGACCGAAAATAAAGATGCAAAAATTCTTGTATTCTCTACAGAAAAAATATCCGACCCCGCAATAGACCTGGCAGGTTTGTTAAAAATGCATTATCCTGCAACTGTATATACTATAAATATACCATGCTCGAGTGCTATAAAATCTCGTTGGATATTACATGCGTTTAATGTTGGTTTTGATGGAGTTTTTATTGCTGCTGACGGTACGGATTGTTCTTATGATGATTCTTGTACTGATAATACTGCAAAAGTTGTATCAAGGACACATGAACTTATGAAGGAAAAAGGTATTGAACCTGCAAAGTTGAGGATGGCAGCGATTTGTTCAGTTTGTGCAGAATCCTTTGTAAAACATATGAAGAGCTTTACTGAGAATTTATCTAAATAAAAAAAAATAAAATGCCAGAGCAAATAAATAAATATGATGTTCTTGTGATTGGCGGAGGTATAGCCGGTGAAGAAGCCGCACTAAATCTTGCTAACGTTGGTTACAATGTAATAATTGTTGAAAAAGACCTTTCAATAGGCGGAAAAATGATTCATTTAAGTAAGGTTTTTCCTACTCTTGATTGCGCTGCCTGCATCACAACTCCAAAAGTATCGGAAACGGCGAGACATCCGAATATTTCAATTTTTACGTATAGCGAAGTAAAAAATATTGAAAAACTTTCCGAGAATAATTTTATAGCTACTCTTGTTGAAAAACCAAGATATGTTACAGATGACTGCACAGGATGTCAACTTTGTGAAGAAAAATGTCCTGTAGTTGTTGATGACCAATTTCAATGGAATTTGGTTGGCAGAAAAGCAGTTTATGTGCCTTTTAGTATTGCAAATCCCAGGATAGCTGCAATTGATATTGAAAATTGCATTCTTTGCGGATTATGTGAGAAAGTATGTCCTGCTGATGCTATTGATTTTACACAAGAAGAAAAACATACAGAAATACATATAAAATCAATAATTGTTGCAACAGGATTTAATCTTTTTAATCCGGAACTAATTCCAAGATATGGTTATGGAAAATTCAAAAATGTTGTTACTTCTATGCAAATGGAAAGACAACTTGTTCCTACGGGACCATATAACACAGTTTTACGACCACAAGATGGTAAAATGCCTGACAACATTGCTTATGTTTTATGCACTGGTTCTCGTGATGAAACAGTAGGCAATCCAATATGCTCTCAGGTTTGTTGTATGTATTCTATCAAACAATCTCAATTGTTGATGGGTGCATTACCTATGGCAGACGTAACTATTTATTATATAAATATCAGGGCTTTTGGTAAGGGATTTTGTGAATTTTATCAACAAGCAAAAGGTATGGGAACTGAATTTATCAAAGGAAAAGTTGGTAAAATTTCTGAAAAAGAAAACGGAAATCTACTTTTAAGATATGAAGATATGGAAAGTGGAAAAGTTAAAGAAGCCGAACACGACCTTGTAGTATTATCTGTTGGTATTTTGTCTAATACAGAATTTACTACGATGTTTAAAAATAATGACCTTGAGTCAGATAAATTTAATTATGTGAAACAAACAGATGAACTGTCAAATCCGGCAAAAACATCAATTGAAGGTGTTTTTGTTGCAGGTACCGCTTCAGGTCCTATGGATATTCCCGATTCAATCTTATCAGCAGGAGCTGCTTCGGCAGAAACAGCTAGTTATTTAAGGAGGACTAAAAATGAGAAATAAAATAGGTGTATATGTTTGTCAGTGTGGCTCAAATATTTCTGACTATGTTGATGTTGAAAAAGTAAAAGAGATTGCTGAAAATTCAGAAGATGTTGTTCTTGCAAAAACAACAATGTTTGCATGTGCGGATTCGACACAAAAAGATATGGTTGAAGATATAAAGGCTAACAATCTTGATGGAATGGTTGTTGCTTCCTGTTCACCAAAACTACATTTATCAACTTTCAGAAATGTAGCAATTCGTGCTGGTTTGAATCCATATAATTATGTACAGGTAAATATTCGTGAACAATGTTCATGGGCACATTCCGATAATCCGAAAAAGGCAACGGAAAAAGCTATAAGCTTGGTTCTTGCCGGAATTGAGAGAGTTAAGCATTCTAAACCATTATCAACTCTTAAAATTTCATCAGAAAATATTGCTACTGTAGTTGGTGCAGGTGTTGCAGGTATGCGTTCTGCTATCGAACTTGCAGATATGGGAACACAAGTGTTTTTGTTAGAAAAAGAACACTTTGTGGGAGGTAGAGTATCACAATGGAACAATCTTTTTACAACTGATGAAACAGGACAAGAAATAGTTGCTAATCTTTATAAAAAAATTAAAACTTACGAAAATATTACTTTATTTACCGGAGCTGAGATTATTTCAAAATCTGGAAGTGTGGGGAATTTTGATATTAAAGTTAAAATAAAACCCAGATTTGTTAAACCAGATTGTAAATTAGATTGGGATAAATTCCAGAAAGCTGTAGAAGTTTGTCCTATTGAATTTGATGACCCTTTTAATTTTGGCTTGACAAAACAAAAAGCAATTTATAGAAACTATCCCAGTGAATTTCCTGAAATTCCTGCTATAGATTTTGAAAAATGCAATAAATGTGGAGAATGTGTAAAAATTTGCACAGAAATTGACCTTAATCAAAAACCTGAAACTATAAATATTAATACAGGAGCAATTTTATTGACAACAGGTTTTGACCCCTATGAGCCTTCTAAAGGTGAGTTCGGTTATGAAGATATTGACAATGTTATTACTCTTCAAATGTTTAAAAGGTTAATTGAACTTGATAAAGAAGAACTTATCTATAACAATAAGAAAATAAAAAATATTGCATATATCTATTGTGTAGGAAGTCGTCAAACTAAGGGTGAAAACAAATATTGTTCTCGCTATTGTTGCACTTCTGCTATACATACTGCAATCTTAGTAAAAAACAAATATGGTGAAATAAATAATTTCCATTTTACCAGAGGTATCAGAACTTATGGCAAACAAGAAATGTTATATGCTGAATCCTCCGATAATGGAGATATCTATTTACAATCATTTGAAGATTCACCAACTGTTGTTGAAAAACAAGGAAACGATACTATTGTTAAAATAAAAGATTTCCTTACTCAAAACAAAGAAGTTGAAGTTGTTGCTGACTTAGTTGTACTTGTTACAGGTATGGTTCCAAGAAAAGGCAATAATATTTCCGATGTTTTAAAAGTTCCTATTGGAAGAGATAAATTTTTCAATGAAATACATCCGAAACTAAGACCTGTTGAAACTGTGATTGATGGTGTGCTTATTGCCGGGACATGTCAAGCTCCGCTTAACATTACCGAATCAGTAAAATCATCTCTATCTGCTGCATCAAAAGTTAATTCTTTAATTAGTAAAGGCGAAATTGAACTTGAGCCAACACTTGCAAAAATTGATAAAACAATTTGTGAATGGTGTGATAAATGTTCAGAAGTATGTCCTTATGATGCTATAATAAAGACAGAAAAAGATGGTAAAACTGTTGCTATGGTAAATGAATCTACATGTAAAGGATGTGGAATGTGTTTACCTGTTTGCCCTGTTAATGCAATTCAATTAATAGGATATACAGATATTGAAATAGAAAGTATGATTGAAGCTTTAATAAAATAATAAAACAATGGAAAAAACAATCGATTACATAAAACAAAAAAGAACAGTTTCGGAAGATGTAAAAGAAAAACGTAAAGAGTTTGTAAGAATTAAAAAACTTATTCTTAAAGCTCTTGAAACCGAACCTAAGTCAATACCTCAGATAGCTCAGGCAACAAAACTCCCTCTTGATGTTGTTACTTATAATTTGATGACACTAAGAAAATATGGAGATATTGAAACCGGGGAGATCGATGATATGGATGAATATTTTTCATATAAATTAATACAAAAGAAGAAATAAAATGTCAAAAATAAATCCTGATTTTAAAAACGAACTTAATAAGTACGGCTCTGAAAATTTTAATGCTTGTTATAATTGTGGAAATTGTACAGCAGTTTGTTCTCTTTCAGATGAAGAAAATTCTTTTCCAAGGAATATGGTTAGAGCATGTGTTTTGGGACAAGATTCCGAAATACAATCTTCTTTAACGCCTTGGTTGTGTTATTACTGCGGCGAATGCAGCGAAACCTGCCCTAAACAAGCTAATCCAGCTGAACTAATGATGTCGTTAAGACGATATTTAACTTCAGTTTATGATTGGACGGGATTTTCGGGGCTTCTCTTTAAATCAAAAGTGTTATCTACTATTGCTTTTGTAGTTCTTGCAATTGTAGTTCTTTTGATTTGTGCCTACGAAGAATTTAAAACTGAACCAATTATGCACTTCGGTCATCTTTTTGAAATGATTGCTATAGGATCTGTTTTCCTATTTATTTTGATACCTAATATTATTAGAATGTGGTGGTTGACAATACTTAAGCCTAAAGTAAAAGTTAGTCTGATGTCTTATATTAAAGCCTCGACGGATTTAATTGTACATATGTTTACTCAGAAAAGAACTTTAGGATGTGATGATAATCAGCTTCGTTGGTTTGAACATTTTATTCTTGTTGCTGGTTATTTAACTTTGCTTTTCACTACTGTATTCCTTAATTGGTTCTATACAGAAAACATATATATAATTTTGCTTGGATATGCTGAAAGCGCAGTAGTATTTATTGTTACATTTCATTTTGTCCTAAGTAGATTAAATAAGAAAAAAGAAATAACTAAATTCTCACGTCCATCTGACTGGCTCTTTGTTATTTGGCTATTTTTAATGGGCTTTACAGCTTTTGTTGTAAGAGTATTTATTGATTTAGATTTAATTGAAGCCAACCTTTGGGTATTTATTATTCATTTAGTTGTTATTGTTCAATGGGCATTGATAATAGTACCTTTTGGTAAATGGACTCACTTTTTATATCGTTCTTTTGCAATTTATTTTGCCAAACTTAAAGAACCGATAAAAAAATAAAGATATTAAATTGTAATTAGTAATTTTCTTATTTCTCTAAACTTAATTTACTGGTTTTTATTTATTATTATTTTGATAATAATTAAATCTAAAGCAGAGTATTCTAAGAATATATAGATTAAAATTTTATTTAAAATTTATTGTTATATATCAAATTTTATTATGTAGATTTGTAACTATATACATATAAAAATTTAATTATGGCAAAAGTAAAAATTTTAATTGTTGATGATGATATTGATTTAATTGAAGGAACAAAAGCAATTCTGGAATCACAAAATTATGAAGTTTTAACTGCAAATAGCGGTAAAGAAGGACTTGAGAGACTACAACAAGAAACCCCAAATTTACTGATACTTGATGTTATGATGGACTCTAATTTGGATGGCTATAATAATTTACATAAGATTAAGAAAATTCCTAAAATTAAAGACATTCCTATCATTATGCTCACTGGCATGGCTGGCGAATTAGGTGTAAATTTGAGGGAAGCAACAGAAGATTTCGATAATGTTGTATTTTACGACAAACCTATTAATCCACAAATCTTACTCGAACAAATAGAAATTATGCTCAAGTAAAAACATATTGTTTTTTTTAGCGTAACTATTTTTTTCGAACTTTTGCATATATCTTTTGGTGCAAATTCGGATAGATTT
>CAYLPA010000126.1:0-7812 GCA_964385385.1 uncultured Saprospiraceae bacterium
CAGCGTTTATTCCCGGTGCAGGACCACCACCACAAACTATTACTATTGAACCTTTAAATTTATTCATCTTATTATGCTTTTTTTTACAAAAATAATACAATTTTTCTTTTAATATATTTATGCTAAATATTATTTTGATTCTTCACTAAATCCTACGTTTCGCTAAACCCTACGAGGTTATAAAACCCTCGTAGGGTTACTCATTACAAAAAAAACCTTCCAGATTTCTAAACTCTGGAAGGATTGGAATATCCGATACCTAACAGGTTTTTGAAACCTGTTAGGTATTAATCTAAACCCACAATGGTTTTAAACCTTACAGTTTTCCTTTGACATCACACATTAACACAAGCAGATATATTGATAATTCACATCTAAAATATTTAATTAAATTGTTGTTTTTAATAAAATTTTGCTAATTTTGAACTTATTGTTTGTAAATTCATTCTTTAATCTTTTTTCGAAAGAGCGAAGTACTTATTTAGCAGTATGAAACAAAATGTTTTTGTGATGTTAGTTTAATGTAACTGAACATTTAAATCTCAATTTGTGATATTTAATTAAATTATTATGTCTATATTTACAAATAAATTTTGAAGCATTTTGTAAAACATTTTAGAAACAATTAGAATTAACTGATAGTATTCAGAAATCTTGAATAGGGAAGTATTAAATAAATGATAAAAAAGCTAAAGACGATTGCAGAGTAATTGAATTTTAATATTTGTTTTACCCGATTGCGATTTGCAGTAAAATTGAAATAAAAATGAATTCAAAACCAAAAATAAAATCACAATTACAAGCTATTGATTTCTTCAGTTCTGGAGGGGGGGTCACATGTGGGTTTCTGCAGGCCGATATTAATGTATTAGGAGGAATTGATATTGATCCTAATTGCAAACTTACCTATGAAAAAAACAATAACGCTAAGTTTTTACAAGCAGATGTATCTAACTTAAAAAAAGAAAAACTTAGAGAAATATTCAAAATCAGAAAACGGCAAAGAAATTTAATTTTTGTTGGGTGTAGCCCATGTCAGTACTACTCCAATATTAAAACCGAAAAAAATAAATCCAGTTCAACAAGACTATTATTGGAAGACTTTCAGGAATTTGTAGAGTTCTATTTGCCTGGTTATGTTTTCATAGAAAATGTTCCAGGACTGGATACCAATGCAAATAGTCCTTTAGGGAAATTCAAACAATTTTTAAATGACAACGGATATATTTTTGATGATGGTGTATTAAATGCAAAATATTTTGGAGTGCCACAAAATAGAAGAAGATATGTTTTATTGGCTACAAGAATAAAAAAGGAAATAAACTTACCAAAAGGAGATAAAACCAAGATCAAAACTGTTAAGGATAGTATAGGAAATAAGAATATATTTAAACCAGTAGAAGTCGGTTATAAAGATGAATCAAATTTCATGCATTCTGTTGCCAATCTTTCAAAAATTAACCTTGACAGAATTAAAAATACACCACATGATGGAGGTGATAGAAGAGCATGGAAACGTAATAAAAAACTACAATTAGCTTGCTACAAGGATCACAATGGCCATTACGATGTTTACGGAAGATTGTTTTGGGATAAGCCTTCACCTACCATTACGACAAGATTTGTAAGTTATTCAAACGGAAGATACGGGCATCCTGAACAGGACCGTGCCATTTCATTAAGGGAGGGAGCAACTTTGCAGAGTTTCCCTGAAGATTATATTTTTTATTCCAAAAGTCAAGGAGTCATTGCTGAGATGATTGGTAATGCAGTACCTCCGCTTTTAGCTAAAAAAATTGCTGAAAGCCTCAAAAAATAATTTTATGGCTAAATTCAAAGCACGAGCTAGAGCATTAGATTTATTAGGAAGACAGCAAATTGCTGGAATTCCAACAGCTATTAATGAATTATTCAAGAATGCCCATGATGCTTATGCAGATAATGTTGATATAGATTATTTTCGAAAAGATAAACTTCTGGTTTTGCGAGACAATGGTCTTGGTATGACCAAAAGAGATTTTGAACAGCGCTGGTTAACACTTGGAACTGAAAGCAAATTCACCAATAGAAAAATACCTCCTCCACCAAAAGATCCTGATAAAGATGAGCGACCTATAATGGGAGAAAAAGGGATTGGTCGTTTAGCTATAGCCTCAATCGGAAGTCAGGTTCTAATTTTAACAAAAGCAAAAAGAGAAGGAGAAAAACATAAAATTATTGCAGCTTTTATCAACTGGAGTATTTTCGAAATACCTGGTTTAAATTTAGACGATGTTATAATACCAATAAGAGAGTTTACTAATTTACCTTCTATTGAAGATATTAAAGATATGAAGGAAGAAATGACTAATTCCTTATTTCTTTTAGTTAAGAAAAACGATATAACCAAAAGTGAAGCAGAATCTCTCTCAAAAGAAATTAAAAAATTTAGCTTCTCACCAAAAGAACTCACCAATAAACTAATTGGAAACTTTTCTTTTAAAGATAATGGGAGTGGTACTTATTTCTACATTTCTCCAACAGTCGAAACTTTGAATAATGATATTGATGGAGATAAGGATAAGACCGAAGCCACTAAAATGGAGAAAATGCTAATGGGATTTTCTAATACAATGATTCCAAATTATCCCCAACCTTTAATAGATATAGCGTTTCGTGATTATAGAAGTGATGATGATTCATACTATAACATACTAGATAAGGAACATTTCTTTACTCCAGAAGATTTTGAATTATCAGACCATCATTTCTATGGGACTTTTGATGAGTTTGGGCAATTTTCGGGTGTGATTAAAATCTACCATGAAAAAAGTTTTGAACACAAAGTTAATTGGAATGGAAATAACTATAGAGAGACTGAGTGTGGTCCTTTTAAAATAAACTTTGCCTATTTACAAGGAGCAATAAGGCAATCAATTCTTGATCAAGAAAATTGGAATAGGCTAAAAGCAAAAGGAGACAAATTTGGTGGGATTTATATTTATCGCGACAACATACGGATATTACCTTATGGAAATTCAGATTATGATTTTTTAGATGTAGAGAAGAACAGAACAAAAAGCGCGAAATATTACTTTTTTTCGTATCGCCGTATGTTTGGTGTTATTGATATATCAAAAGCATTCAACTATACACTGAAAGAAAAGGCTGGTCGGGAAGGGTTCATCGAAAATAAAGCCTATAGGCAACTTCAAGATATTCTTAAAAACTTTTTTGTACAGTTAGCAGCAGATTTTTTTAGAGAAGGTAGTACTAGTCCTAAAACTGAATTTTGGATTCAGAAACGTGCGGAAAGAGAAGCACATCATAAGGCTATTGAAAGACGAGATAAACAAGCCAAAGTAAGAAAAGAAAAATTCAATATCTCGTTAAATAGTTTTTTCAATAAATTAAACTCAAAAACCTTTGAAGGCGAACTTACTGATATATTAAATAATATTGAAAAAGGATTCGATTCTGTTGCTTATATTGATGACCCAGAAGAAGCGAGTCAAACATTGATTGATAATGAACTAGGTGCAAGAATAAAAATTGAAGAATACAAACAAAAGATTAAAGTATCAGCTCCAAGAGGATTTATTATTTCTAAGGAAACAAGGCGCGACTATGATGCATATTTAGAAGAATTTCAAAAACTTGAGTCTAGCATATTTCAAGAAGCTTATGAAGCTATTGATGAACAAATAGAAGATTATACGACTCGTCTTAATATTGAAATAAGCAAAAGAAAACGTTTAGAACAATCAGTAGAGTTTATATCAATAGAAGCAAAGAAGGCTGCATCCGGTAAAGAAAAAGAAGCAAAACAAGCAGTTTCGGAAATTACTGCTCGCGTGAAGGAACTCACAAATGAATTAATGATTGATCTGGATGATCAAATACGTGATGTAAAAGACCGTTTCAAAACATTAAAAATTGATTCACAAGAAGATTTTGATCTTGTTCAGGAGCGTAAATTAATGGAATCGGATATTAATAAAGGTAAAGAAAGAGTCACAGGAGTTCTGGAAAGAGTTATCAGGCAGTTGCAAGGAATTTACTGGGATAGAGACCTAAATAATAATGAAATTATTACCAATGATCAAATAACAGATGCTTTAGCTGAGGAACTTGATGAGATGAGAAGCCGCATACATGCAGATCTTGAATTAAGTCAGCTTGGATTAGCAGTTGGAGTAATTCACCATGAATTTAATAGTACAATAAAATCAATAAGAGGCAGTATACGTGATTTGAAAGCATGGGCAGATGTAAACCAAAACCTAGATGGAGTTTATAAAAATATTAAAATAAACTTTGAGCATCTTGATGGCTATTTGAATTTATTCACTCCATTAAATAAAAGGATAAACAGAAATAGAGAGCATATAAAAGCATTAGAAATAAAAACTTTTCTAATCGATCTATTTAAAGCAAGACTGGAAAGACATAATATTGATTTTAAACACACCAAAGGATTTGCAAGTAGGAAATTATTCGGATTTCGATCTACATTTTATCCGGTATTCGTAAATGTTATTGATAATGCTATTCATTGGTTGAATCAATCCGAATCATCAGAAAAGATTATACGATTACATGCTGATGATACTGGTTTTTATATCTCTAATAACGGACCAAAGATTCCAATTCAAGATAATGAAAAAATCTTTGAACTAGGATTTACTAGAAAAATGAATGGGAGAGGAATGGGATTACATATAAGTAAAGAAGTTTTAAATGCTGAAAAGTATAATATAGTATTAGATAGACCAAGAGAAGGATCAACTGTAACCTTCAAAATAGAGAAACCAAAGTAGGATCATATGGAAAACCCATTTTTTGATATATCGAAGGATATAGCTAATAATTTTTTACAGAATATAGTTTTTATAGATGATAAAGCATTTCTTCCCGAGGATGAGACAAATCATAATTTTAATGCACTAGAAATATCAAAAGTATTTGCAAATAGTCAAAAGGTATGTGCAGTTTATAAACCAGAGTCAACAAATGATTTAGAAAATATTGCTCAATTGGCAAAGAAGGCAGATATTACTGTAATCGATTGGCAGATAAATATTGTTGAAGAAAATACGGGAAATGAAGAAGAAGATGCTGAAGAAGATGATCCAAGAGGACCTCATACTCGAAAAATAATCCGTGAAATACTTACAGATCCAATAACAGGAAAAGGAAGTTTAAAATTAATCGTTATATACACTGGAGAAATTGGACTTTATGATATAACTAATGAGATTTTCAATGATTTAAAAGATAATGGTATTGAAGATGTTCAAAAGGGAGATTGTCAAGTTTATACGGATAACATAAATATACTAATTGTTGCCAAAGCTGCAAATAACGAAAATAAAGGCGAACCAAAATTTAAGCATGCTCCCGAATTGAATGAAAAAGTTGTTTCTTATGAAGATTTGCCAGAATTTATTTTGACAGAATTTACAAAAATGACTTCAGGTCTATTAACCAACTTTGTCCTTAACTCATATACTATACTAAGGAACAATACTTTTCGGTTAATAAAACTCTTCAATAAGGAACTTGATCCACCATTTCTATTCCATAGATTATTACTTCCTATTCAGGATGATTCAAAAGAACAATTAATAGAAATTTTGTCTCATTCTATTCAAGCTCTGTTAAATTATAACAAGGCTGGCGAAAGTATATCAATTAGCAATATTTTCCAGTGGTTAGATAAATTTGAATTTAAAGATTCAGTTTCTGTTTCTAAAAAAGACATAATATTAGAAAATGAATTATTAAAGTCCTTATTTTCTAATGGACTGCAACAAACATTGGAAGAGCTTTGGAAAAATAATGATTATGGAGAATTAAGTAAAAATGCTGTTAAGAGTTTTGAGAAAAAGCTTCATGAAAAAGGTTCTTCATTTTTAATGGATGCCGACAATAGTGATGCACAAGATTGTGCATTTTCAATTTTAACACACCATAAGAGTGATTTAAAGCAAGAATCATTATTTCCAGTACTATCTCTTGGATCATTAATAAAAGAGATTGATGGTGAAAGATACTTTCTATGCATACAGGCTAAATGTGATAGTGTAAGATTTGAAATTGAAAGAAAATTTTTATTTCTACAATTGGATCCTGCTGAAGATAATTCAAAATTTCAGATAGTTGTAGAAAATGATGGGGATTTCATCCGCTTAAAAATCAAAAATGAAGCGTTTGAGCTTAGAACTATTAAATTTGTTCCTAATCAGGATAGCCGTACTGTAATAGCAATATTAGATGCAAAGCGGTATATTTTTGAATCTATTTATAGTGAACGATTTGTCTGGTTGGCTGACTTAAAAGACGCTCATGCACAACGTGTAGCTAGCAATTACGCTAATCAATTATCACGTGTTGGACTTGATGAATCAGAATGGCTAAGAAGATGGGCCGAAAAATAATACAATGAATAAAAAATTACCAGAACTAATATCAGTTATTAACCAGATTAAATTAAACAATCAATTTCAAAAACATATTGACTTTATACGCTTTCCATTTTATAGAAATATAGAGATAGACACAACAATTCATTTTGATTTTCCTCCCCTTCCCGAAAACTACATTAAGACCTAAATTTCCAACAATCTGATTTTATCAGCAATAATCTTTGCAATTCTATATTTTGACTCTTTTGTCCATCCTGCAATATGAGGTGATAAAATCACTTTTTCCGACTTTGCCAGCCATTTAAAAGAATCCGACAATTTTTCTTTTTCTATGTTTTCAAAAGATAATCCTTCGTATTCAAGCACATCTAATGCAGCTCCTAAGATTTTGCCTTCTTTTAGATTTTTTACAAGAGCGTCTGTTTTTAGAATTCTGCCTCTTGAAGTATTGATAATGAAAATATTTTTTTTGAATTTATTTATGAATTCATCATCAACTAAAAAAGTAGTTTCGTCAGTTAAAGGAATATGTAAACTAAGAATATCGGCTTTTAAAAATATTTCATCAAGCGAAGACTCTTTAACAAATTTATCGGAGAAATTAAATTTGTATTTATCGTAAGCTAAAACATTTGCTTCGAAACCCGACAAACGTTGAGCAAAAGCACTTCCTGTGTTTCCATAACCGATAATTCCTATTGTTTTATCTTTAATTTCCAGTCCGCGATTTTCTTCTCTTTTCCAGATTCCTTGTCTTACTTCTTTGTCGGCTATATTCAATTTATTAAACAAAGAAAGAAGCATTCCGAGAGCCTGTTCAGCAACTGCATCTCTGTATCCTTCGGGAGAATTGATGCATTTTATTCCTTTATTTTCGGCATATTCTACATCAATATTTTCCAAACCTGAACCTACTCTTGCAATAAATTTTAAATCCTTTGTTTTGTCAATAAATTCTTTATCAATTTTGATTTTGCTACGAATAATAATTCCCAAATATTCGTGAACACAATTTTGAAAATCATCTTTTGAATAATTTGGGAAATACTCACACTGAAATCCCATCTTAGTTAGTTCTTCCTGTAGAATAGAATGAGTGGTATCTATGAATAAAACCTTCTTCACTTGTTTGTCTTTCTGATTTAATTTGTTTTCTAAAAAGGGATGAAAATTTCTCTCAATCAATTTTTGCCTCTCTCCTAAAGGATGAATTGATTGTTAGTAATTTACATCCTTTAGGACAGAGGAAAAGAAATTACTAAGAATTAATTCATCCTATTCTAAAATAGAAGCTTGTTTTCTTCAAATATTTCTGATTTATCAGATAAAAAAATTTACAAGCCTTTGCCTGCTATTGCTTCAACTTCTTCGACAGTAATTGGAATTCGTTGTTTTCCAAGATAAC
>CAYLPA010000127.1:0-7778 GCA_964385385.1 uncultured Saprospiraceae bacterium
TTTAGTTTATAAAGTTTTGCAGCTTTTTATTAACAATACTTGCGGATTCTAGGTACAAACGAGCGCCAGCAGGGATTTAAAATAAATTCCCTGCAAATCTATAATTTACAGGGAATCATTTGTTATTTGACAAAATTTCCTATTTTCAATCCAAAATAAACAGTCCGTGGATTCATTGGTCCATAAATATATCCCGGGTCACGGTCAATTCCACTATCAAAATCACTCTGATAGGAATTAAATACATTTTTTATTCCGGCAAAAAATTGTAAAGTAGCTCCGTTCAATTTAATGTTGTATCGTACTTTTAATCCTAAATCAATAAAACTTTCTGATTCTCTAAGTTCGCCATCATCAGGATTAGGTATTTGTAATCCAAAATAAGGAACAAGCATTTTTCCAGTATAATTAGCTGTTGAAGAAATGCCCAGTTTTTTTGATGGTTGCCAATCTAAAACCAGGTATCCATAATCTTCAGGAGTAGAGAAAAAACTATTTTCATTAAATTCCTGTGCTTGTTCATATTTACTGCTTTGAACAGTAAAACCTGCTTTCAATGAAAATTTATCTTTTGGTTTTATATTTAATTCAATGTTTATGCCTTGAACTTTTGCTCCATCATCTGCATTAACTCGAGTATAAACTACAGTTCCATTTTCGTCAGCTTCGCTATACTCATTTGCAAAAGGATTATTAAGATGTGTGTAAAAACCTTCAAGCAATAAGCCAACATAAATTTTACCTAATTTTTTATTGAAATCGAGTGATGCCATATAACTTTGACTTCTTTCTTGTTTTAATCCAGTGCTGTTTTCATGGATTACTTTTCTTGAACCCGATGTTTCTATATGCAGGTCTTCATCAAATATTTGTGGAGCACGATATCCTTGCGAATAACTCACTCTGGCTTGCAAATACTTTTTTATGTCATATTTAAAAGTAAGCCTTGGGCTTAAAACATTTCCCGATTTATCAGAAGCTGAATGTTCTTTATCTTCCACTCTGTAATTGTCAAAGCGTACACCAGCAGAAACTTTTAGTTTTTTCCAGTTGATTTCGTATTGTGCAAAAGCTCCAAGGGTATTAGTCGTTTGGTCTGCAATCAAAACATTATCGGTGTGAGGAATACTTATAATTGTATCATTAACAATTATTGCACTATCAATGTCGGCGTATCCCAATTTTTTATCTTCAAGCCATGCACCATCATTTTCAATACCTACAACCAAATTTGAAATCTTGAATTTTGCATTATATTGAACACCTAAAGTATAAGAAAAGTCTCTGGTATTTCCATAATCGCTAAATGATTTTTCTGCTCCATAGTAGGAATCCCTGTTTACTCTTTGACCTGAAGCATAAATTGAAAACAAATCAGTTTTTCTAAAAAACTGCTCATAAGTCAATGCTCCTGTTGTAAGGTCATGATTTAATGCTTCCGCAATATTTGCTTCATGTACAGGACAATCAAATTTATCTCCTCCCCGTCTGTCTTCTTTTATATTAAAAAAATCAGCAATCAGTTTATTTCTTGTCCCAAAGCGATGGTATAATCGGGTTCCTATTGTTGTATTTTTCAAAGAAGATATTTCAGAAAAATCGTCATTATTTGCATCAAAAGGTTGCCTGTCACGATAGAAACCATAAAGAGCCATACCTGTTTTATTATCGGCAGAAACCAAAGATGTATTGAAATTAACAGAAAAATCTTGTGCAGGATTTCCAGAGTCATCCATGCCAACACCAATTAATCCGGTATTTACACCAAATTCATAAGAGTTATTTATGGGGTCTTTAAGAATAAGGTTTATTGTACCTGCAATTGCATTGCTGCCATATAATGCTGAACCACCACCACGAACAACTTCAACACGTTCTATCATGCTTGAAGGAATTAACTCCAAACCATAAACCCCAGCCAAGCCACTAAATATTGGGCGGCTGTTAATTAATATTTGAGAATAAGGACCTTCCATTCCATTCATCCTTACCTGAGAAAATCCACAATTTTGACAGTTGTTTTCCATTCTTAAACCCGGGCAAAAATTCAAACCTTCGCTTAATGTTACTGATTGTGTTGTAGCAAATAATTTAGGCGTAATTGTATTAACAATAGTTGAAGATTCTATTCTGTTTGTTGCATTTCTGTCACCGGTAATCACTACTTCTTCAAGTCCTAAAACATCCCGAACTAATTCAAATTTCAGTTCCTTGGTTTCATCTGCCTTAACTGTTATTATTTTCTCCTGAGGTTTATAACCTAATGATTGAACAACAATCGTTAATGTGCCTTCCGGCAGATTAATCAAGTGATAATGCCCGGTTTCGTCAGTTGTAACCCCAATTGTTGTCCCCTTGACAAGTACTGTTGCAAAAGGAATATGTTCGCCACAACAAACCACGTGTCCGACAAGATTCGCATCGGTTTTTATTTTTTGTGCATAATTAATTTGTGTAAATAACAGTAAAAATATTGTCAGAAAAATATGTATTCTATTCATTAAAAGAAATTTTTATAATTATTAAATAATTACTTTTTGGGCATTAGATGTTTCTAAAATAAATAATGCCGGATGACAGATGTTAAAACTCT
Source organism: uncultured Saprospiraceae bacterium (assembly GCA_964385385.1). Classification (GTDB taxonomy): domain Bacteria; phylum Bacteroidota; class Bacteroidia; order Bacteroidales; family CAYLPA01; genus CAYLPA01. The sequence continues at coordinate 2,594 of CAYLPA010000127.1, forward strand.
GTCATCAAAAAAATGTGATGTAAAAATTGATATTATAAAATTGGAGGAGCTCTACCTTTATGAAGAATTATGCAGCTTAAAGCCTGCCTTTTTATAATGAAGGATGAAAATTTTTCTTTTTTAACAATTGTTAACAATGCAAAAGTTAAAAATGCTACAAGAAAAAGGATTTCTATATTTTGAAAGAATAAAAATTCAGCATTTGAATGATGGTGAGATTTATATGGTTTTGAATCGTTAGATTTATCGAAAGGGTGAGCATGTACAATTACAGTTCCGTCATTTAGTTTATGGAGATGCAAGAAAATTGCCTTATTAACAATAAACATTCCCATTACACCTATCATTAATAATGTAATGAATTTTAATGTTATATTTCTAAAAGCTGTTTTCATGAATTGGCAAAAATAGATAATTTATTGTTTTTTGCAATAATTAATTATTTTTCACTTTATCCCGATTTAAGCTTTGGTGTTCGTGGCTTTTATTAGCCGGATATAAACTTTAGTTAGTTTGAATTGATTTTTTTGGTGGGGTTTGATAAGATGTAGGTTAGAATTATTGATTCTTTTAAACGAAAACCTTTTGTAATTTCGATTTTTTTGAATTTATTCTTTCTAATTTTTTATCATAATTATTCCAATCAATTTTATAGCGTACACAAATATTATGTTTTCGAACATTAGCTCTGAATTTTCTAATTAAAAAGTCAGACCAGTTTGAGTGAATGTAATAATCATTGCCAGTTTGATGCTTTATGTGTGAATTATAATTATCATATGTTTGGTCTAAAGGTCGGAAACGACAATCAGCAATTTGAACTCCCCATTCAAAACATTTTTTTCTCTTTGCTTCTAATTCATCATAATCAAAACTCCAATTATAAATCATAAATATAAAAAGGTCTTTTCTATTATAACCAACATTTTCAAATATTTTAATCCAATTCTCAACTTGTGTGTATTGTTCATAGGCAAAATCCCAAGCAAGTCTGATATTTCCAAATCTTGCTTTTTTAAGCAGTAAAGCTAAAACTGGTTCCTTTTCAAGCACTCTACCATCAAAACCACTTTGACATTCACAATTTAAAACACGCCCATTATATAAAGTTGTTGATAGCATTGATAAAATGCTTTTTATATTTGGATTTACTAGAATATTATTGTCATAGAATACTAATTTATTACTACAAATTTCTTTTTTAATTTGTTGAGCATTTTTGAAGTTTAAATTTTCTATCTTCCAAATTCCACAAAAAGGACATTTTCTTGTGCATCCTCTCATTCCATGTACAATTTGGTAGTTAACATCCACTAAGTCATAGGCTGGTAAAAGCTTATCCGCTTCTTCATGTTGACCTATAAATACTTCATCACATCCAGTATATTGTTTACAATGCTCTGGCATTAAAGTAGCATATATTCCTCCAACAATAATTTTTGATTTTGGGTAGAGTTCTTTGTAGTATGTAACAGATTCTTTAACGTAACTAGACCAATATGTAAAAATTGAAGTAACGTATATTTCCTTTGGATAAAATCCTGCTTCTTCATTACCTCTTAATAGTTGTACTTCATAATTTTGGGATCTAAAGTAAGATGCAAGTTTCAACAATCCAATAGGTAAAAAATTAGAATGATTTTTACTTTTATTTGGAATTGGGAAATTAGGTTCCACAAGCAATATCTTTTCTACTTTAACCATATTTCTTTATAACTTTTTAACTCTTGAATCGCTTCCACCGGATCTTTAGGGCAATTTGCTTCTCTTACGAAATTCTGAATTAAATGTTTTATGTTTATATCATTTGGTTGTAGAAATTTTTCACTAATTAATTTTTCCGTACTTTGATAAAAGGGAGCTTTACCCGCAGCACTTCTTATATATGTCCCAATAACAGTAAAACATAATAACCAGTTATCTGTAGTGCCATTATAATATAAGGTTGGTAAAAATTCTGGAATAAATTGATTTGAACAAAATTGAGTTTTTATTACATCAATCATATATAATCTCAATAATCTGATGTTTTTCTCCTGTTCATCAAGTTCTGCAAGTGATTTTGTATATTGATTATATAGGTCAATATTATCACCTGAAAATAAATTTTCAGCTTCAGCTTCCCAGAATGCTGAATGAACTGTTATGTGAAAAATAAATTTGGTGTTTTTATTAGTACTTGAATGATTTCTTTGTAATTCGAGTAATCTTCTAATTACTTCTGATTTATAAAAGGAGTAAACTTCTCCCGAAATTGGATCAATTATTTTCTGTGGTGCTGTTAATGGGTTACAAAAGTCAAGATTGTAAATTGTAACCACTTCATTTAGCTTAAAAGGTGTGCGATTTAAGTCCATTCCCTTCAAAACAACATCTTCAATATAACCATGAAATAAACTATAAGTTTCTATACTACCATTTGTTTCCAGTTCATTAAGGATATTTGATAATACAGCAATATTTTCTTCTGCTTTTGTTTTATTATATGGTTTGGGATAATAACCGATATCAAAAGCAATAACTTTATTTAAATAATCTATCCATGCTAAAATGTCAATAGCATCAATTCCAGGTAAACCAAGATAGGTTAATTTGTATCCGAGTTTTTCATATAGATGCTTAATCAATGGTTTACACCATTGTTCTCTAATAACTTGTTTAACAGGATGGTCATTAAATTCGTTCATAAATTTAGTCTTCTAATAATTCATCAATATCCTGTTTTAATTTTCTAAGGGTATCTAAGTAGTCTTGTTTACTTTTTGATGGCTGAATAAATTGCTCGTCAAGTAATTGAAAAATACTTTCCAAATCATTATTAATCTCAATTCCTAAAGATTTAATTATTTCTAATAAATTCTTAAATTCTTCTTCTTGTATAGTATCTGATTTAGGTGGAAGACTTAGGTTTTCTTTAGCAATATCTTCATCTGTTTTTGCCTTAACACTTTTCTTTCTTTTCTTTATTTCAATGAAACTTCTAATTTGTGTAGCTAACTCAATAAATGATTGTGTTACTTTTTTATAATCCTCCGTTCGATTAATACTTTCAAATCTTCCAGCATTAAATCTTCTGTCAAGGTCTTTACTAATTTCTTTTAATTTAAATAGTCTAATTAATAAAGCTTCACTATCTCCGGTGAAAAAATTAAGTTGTGCATTTGTTTTTTTATAAAAGTCAATAGCTTTATCTAACTCCTTATTTGCTTTGGTTTCTTCTTGATGTTTGGTTCCATAAGCATTATACGCTTCAGCAAAATCACTCAAGCATTCATAAAAAGATACTCTTAATGGAGATGGTTCAAAAGTACTTCTAGATGCATTTGGTAATAACTTTGAATGTAAAACAATTACTTCACCAACTGATCTATTAAAATAAATTGGTCTTTTGAAATATTCTAAAAGTAAATCATCTCTATTACCAATTGTAAAACCTTGTTTTTTTATCAAGAATCCTCTTACAACATCATTTTTTATGGCTGTATTCCCTTTATTTAAACACCCCCATGCAATTCCAAAAAATTCATTTCCATTCTTAAGTTCAAAGAACTTTGGAGCTAATGACTCAGGTTCAAAATCTTCGTCATCGAATGGTTTATATAAGTTCTTAACTTCTTCATTAACTTGTAATTTGACATTTACTATATCAAAATCTAACTTATTTTTTTTGCACTCATCCTTTATCTTCTTCTCTATTTCTTTTCCCCATTTAAATTTTGAATCAAAAGGTAAGGGTAAAACATTTTCGAGATAACTACCTACTTCATCAAATTTAGAAAGGGATTTAAAAAAGTCCTGTTCTAATCCAACTAATTCAACTCGTGTTCCGATTTTCAGAAAATCTTCTTCATTTAGATTATTAATGCTTATATTATTTTCTAATAGTTTCTGTAATGCAATTAGCTCTTCATCTTTAACATCTTTTTTAAACCGTGTATCTCGCTGCTGTTCTAACTCTTCCCTCATTTTAAGGAAATTAAAAGAAATTTTATTAGGATTTTGGTCTTTTACTCTGGAATAAATTGTTAATTGTTCACATATATGAAATGAGCTATATATACCAATACCCATGAAGCCAACGTGATTCTTTGGGTTTTTGTCAGAAACACCTAATCTAATAGCATTTCTCATAGACGTAAAATCCATTCCAATACCATTATCTTGAACTACTATATTATTTTGCCTTATCTTTATTTCAATTTTTTTAGCTTTTGCATCAACGCTATTTTGCACATATTCTCTCAGTGCATCTTTGGGGTCTGCGTACATGCCTTTAGTTAGGATTGATATTATCTCACCTCCTATATCTGACTTTTTTAAAGTAATCATTGGTTTGTCACTTTAGTTATTTTGCTTCAAAACTACTGTATTTCATTGTAAGTGTACAAAAAAAATACTAATTACATTTAAGTTTTGATTTTATACGTATATTTAATTGATTAAGTTTTAATCTTTTTAATTAATGAATTATTAGTAAAATACAGATGGGGTGTATGTTGAATTGTTTTGTTTAAGCAGCTTTTTACTCTTACAATGAAATACACTCATATTTTGTTTAATTAAAATCTACAAAACAAATCCCACATATACAAATTATCAATAGGTGTTTTGTGGGAATATTATTTTTATTCGCGCATTAGCGGCTTAAAATCTTTTGCCGCGAATACGCTAATAATTATTTTTAGTTAAAAGCTATTCTTTTATCACTTTAAGTATTGATTTTTCCCCGCATGAAGATTGTAATACAACAAAATAAAACCCGGGGGAACCTGAAATTTTAAAATTTAATTTATTTGTTGATTTATATTTTTTGGATAGAACCACTTGCCCTATTACATTTGTTACTATTAAATTCAAGCTCTTATAAGTTTTCCCTAATTCAATTGTTACGATACCTGAGGTTGGATTTGGATAAAGGTTTAATTCTAAGTCGAAACTATTTTGGGAGATTCCGGTATTTGTTAATTCGAAAATATAAACTGCTCCAACATCAGTAAGAATTTTTGAACCTAAAACATTATCATCATATAAAGCACCAACAAATATAAAATCTCCACTCATTGATACATGACCAAACTTATCAAGATATTCCCTATCAAAAGCAACAATTTTCTGTACTTGTTGCCAAACTCGGTCTAATTGAAAAAACATGGTTGCTATTTTTTAAGTAATTCATTGATTAATT
>CAYLPA010000128.1:0-7757 GCA_964385385.1 uncultured Saprospiraceae bacterium
AACTTGCTGAAACTGAATTTGATAATTATCATAAAAAAATTACTCAAGCAGAAGATATAAAGCAAATTAGAGAATTGGAAAATGATTTAAAGAAACTTGAAAATAATCTAAAATCAAAATAAACCCATGACATCAATCTCTACAATTCACGAATTCATCGAACAGAGAAATGTTGTTGGAGTTGTTTTATATGGGTAACTTAGCTTAAAATTCATCCATACAATGACGAAGTCTAGACTTATAATATAACGAAACTAAAGAAGGGCAAGCCCAAAGGGCTTTAAGCGTTAACACAGGGCATCGCCCTGTGAGAAAGAACACCAACGGAAATTTTCGCTCCAAAGGAGCAAAAGCAAATATAAATTAAATAAATAGCCATGCCACAGTCATTATCTAAAGTTTATGTACATATCACTTTTAGTACCAAAAACAGAGAAAAACTAATCGATGAAGAAATAGAAAACCGATTATTTGAATACCTTGGTGGAATATGTAAAGGATTAGAATGTAATCCTGTGAAGATAGGAGGATTTATAAATCATGTACATATTCTCTGCACTTTGTCCCGAAAAATAACACAATCGGAATTATTAGAAAAAATAAAAAAAGAATCTTCAAAATGGATAAAAACGATAGACGAAAAATACAAGAGATTTTACTGGCAGAGAGGATACGGAATATTTTCAGTAAACCCATCGGAAATAGATATTGTAATTGAGTATATAAAAAATCAAAAGGAGCATCATAAAACAAAATCTTTTCAGGATGAATACAGGGCATTTTTAATTAAGTATAATGTGGATTTTGATGAAAGATACGTTTGGGATTAATTGGCTTATGCCCTTTCAGTGCGATTGATGGAGGAGACTTATATTCATAGGGCGTTGCCCTATGTTAGTGCTGTAGCACCTTTGGTGCTTATTTAATTCGTTGACTGTAAAAGATTGATTATGAAAAAGACTGAAATTCTACTTTAACAAAATGATGACAAAGAAGACCATGTTGATATAAAAGTCCAAAAGACTTTAAACGTTAGCACCTTTAATTAAGTATAATGTGGATTTTGATGAAAGATACGTTTGGGATTAATTGGCTTATGCCCTTTCAGGGCGATTGATGGAGGAGACTTATATTCATAGGGCTTTGCCCTATGTTAGTGCTGTAGCACCTTTGGTGCTTGTTTAATTCGTTGACTGCAAAAGATTGATTATGAAAAAGACTGAAATTCTATTTTAACAAAACTAAGATGGAAAGCCTATGATTACGGACAAGCCCAAAGGGCTTTAAGCATTAACATGGGGCATCGCCCTGTGATGAAAAATGCTTATGAAAAATTCGCTCCAACGGAGCAAAAGCAAATAGTGCTACAGCATAATTAGTGTATAAATATTCTTTAAAAAATTAAGGATAAATTATGACCAATTCTGAAATTTTACTATACGATACTGAAGATGGACAGACTAATTATAAAAGGTAAGCCCAAAAGACTTTAAGCGTTAACACAGGGCATCTCCCTGTGAGAAAGAACACCAACGGAAATTTTCGCTCCAAAGGAGCAAAAGCAATTTTTTTTATCTGAGAATCTGTGGCTTAATATTTCCTTTCAGAAAATTCAGGCAAAAATTTATTCTCTTTATATAAAAATTAAAAAATCTTTTTATACATTTGCAAGCGATATGAATAATAAGTCATATCGAATTAATAAATAAAATAAGATGAAGCCCCCAAAAAGTTCAAGAAATGACGTATTTTTAAGATATAAATTGTGGTTGTCTGCAGTTTCAGGTGAGGGTATTCTTGGAGAAGGAAAGCACAAATTACTTCGTGCGATAGAAGAAAAAGGTTCTTTAAAAGCTGCTTCCGAACATCTTGGAATGAGTTATAGAAAAGCTTGGGGAGATATTAAAAAGGCTGAAAATCTGCTTGGTTATGAATTAACTGAAAAACATCGTGGTGGCAAAGACGGTGGAAAATCATTACTTACTGACAAAGCAAAGAATCTTTTAGAAGCTTATGATGCTTTGCATAAAAAAATGGATACAGCTATTGCTGATGCTTGTGTTGAATTCAATGAAAAAATAAAATGATTTGCCACTAATTATTTAAAAGAATAATCTTATAATCTGGGAATCTGTGGCAATTTTGAAAAATAAAATTTAAAAATAATTACGTTCTTTATTTATTAAAATAATATTTTTGCCAACCCAAATTTGAGTATGAGATTACTGATTGGCATAGACGATACTGACAACAAAGAAAGTAGAGGAACAGGATACAATTCAAGACAGTTAGCAGCTGCAATTGAAGCTGAGAATCTTGGACAGGTTCATGGGATTACACGACATCAATTGTTTGTTCATCCTGATATTCCTTATACCTCTCAAAACAGTTCGGCTTGTCTTGATGTAACGACAAATAATTTGGAAGAGATCAAGAGTTTTTGTCGTGATTTCATGCTAAAAGTTGCAGCGATTGGTTCTGATGTTGGACTTTGTATTGTGGAAAGAGATAAGCTTTCTGATGAAATAATCAAATGGGGAAATGATGCAAAATCCATAGTTTTGAAAATGGATGATGCAATTGAAAAAGCAGAAAGAAATGAAATCTTTCTTGAAGGATTGACAGGAACAAAGGATGGAATGATTGGAGCTTTGGCAGCAGTTGGATTAAGAAAAGGTGGAAACGATGGAAGGTTTATTTGGTTAAACTCAAAGAAAAATCTTCGTGACATTGAAAAAGGAATTGAGACTGTTGAAGATTTAATTGAGCAAACAGGAGTTGATTTGGTTGAATCAATCGAAAAAGAAGCTGTAGGCAAAAACGAAAAAGTATATTTAAACGAATGGGCAAGACCTATTCTACGAGATAATAAATCAGTTTTATTAGTTGAAAAAATAATAAACAATAATAGTTATGAATGGAAATGTGCAGCAAAAGACTTTGTCAAGAAAGTATCTAACTAATCTTTCTATTGCCGGTATTTTGGAAATATTACTCCTTATTGGAGCTGGTGTTTTAGCAATCGTACTTCACGCCAGATTGCGAACTCCATTGAATATTCCCGGTCATCATGGTATTGAATTTATGGCAATAATTCTTGCTGCCAGACTAAGTTCAAAAATCAAATGGGCTTCCAGCATTTCAGCTCTTGGGATAGGTATTTTCCTTTTATTTCCGGTTCTTGGTTTCAAAGACCCGATGATGGGTTTTAACTATATGTTACCATGTTTCTTTATCGATTTAGCTTATAATTTTATAAATAATAATAAATACAGAAATTTATTTCTTTCCATCGCGGCTGGTTTAGCTTATTTAATGGTTCCTATGAGTAGGTTAATTACAACACTTACGACTGGATTTCTTTATAGCTCATTCCTAAAGCATGGTTTTGTAACTCCAATTTTTACATTCCTTTTATTTGGATTATTAGGTGGAATTTTAGGTACAGGTATTTTTATTATTGGCAAGAAATTATTTAAAAGAGTATAAATTATTAAAGCGATAAATTAATATCGCTTTTTATTTGAATATCGTTATGCATAATTTAACATATCGTTTTAGGATGAAGAAATTATTCCCAATTATTATTCTTTTGATAACAGCCATTTGGGCTTGTGAAAAAGAAAGAACAGATTACCCACCTCCCACTATTGAATTCATAACTGAAAATGGTTTTGTATTCAGTGATACTTCGATTTTCCTAGGTGAAGATTTTAGAATTGGAATCAAGGCAAGTAATCCCAATGTGAATCTAACTAATTTCATAATTAAAGTTCAGAGTGATGAGCTTGAAACCTATCTTGATTCAGGTATGAACACAGCAAACCTTAATTTCGAAAGAAATATTACAAAAGGCATAGAGGAGTTCGAAAAATGGATTTTTATTATCCGAGATAAAGATGGAAAATCATCTGAAATAAGTTTGAATATTACAAAAGATTCAGCATCAGTTTTCGGAAATATAAAATATTACACAAATATAGAAATGGGTGCACAAAATAGTTCTGTTGGGCATTTTTATTCATTATCTCAGGATTCTGTTCATACATTAAATTCAGCTTATTCGAACCAAAACGAAATCGACCTTTGCTATTATTATGATTTTATTGATACTGATGAAAACACTATAGCTTCTCCGGGAGCAAATATTGATGCATCAGTTTATACAGGTTCAAGTGCACTGGCAAACTGGACAAGTCGCCGAACATCAAGATTTAAACTTGCGAGCATTTTAGAGAGTGATTTTTTAAATGCGACAAACGATAGTTTACTTATCGCTACTCATGGTTCATCCGATGGAAACCGAAAAGCAAAAAATCTCCAAACAGGGAAAATATTTGCCTTTAAAAACGAAGATGGAAAAATTGGTCTGTTCAAAGTAAATTCAATAACAGGAACGGATGCAGGAACTGTTAATATTTCAATAAAAATACAGGAATAATGCCATATATATAGAAATTTCAAAAAACAAAAAACAAATGACAAATAAATTCCAAAATATAAATCCCGATAATTATCGGGACAAAAAACCAAACAATTTAAAAATTGGAAATTTGTTGCAGTACTAATTTCAAATTTCGAATTTCAAAAAACCATAATCGAAAAATAATAATTAAAGCAAAATACACATTCGATGAAAATTAAGGTTAAAATATTTTTTCTTATTTGTATAGTATTTTTATCTCAATCAATACTTGGACAAAACAATAGTATTAATGACACGATAAATATTCCGGAATTTGTTGTTACTGCTAACCGAAGCATCCGAAATATTGATAATGTTCCTGGAAGAGTTACAGTTATAGACGCAAAGACAATTCAGGAACTTCCAGTTCAAAATGTTGATGAACTTTTAAGAAATATTGCCGGTGTTTATGTAAACCGAAGCTGGGGGATTTTTTCGCAGAATTCAAGTGTTACTATGAGAGGCATTGATGCAAGTGCGAGAGTTTTGGTTTTGGTTGATGGAGTTCCTTTAAATAAATCTGCAGGTGGTTCAATAAACTGGCATTTGATTTCTAAGAATAATATTGAAAGAATTGAAGTTATTAAAGGACCTGCATCAGCTATCTATGGAAATAATGCAATGGCAGGAGTTATAAATATTATCACCAAAAATCCTAAAAAACCGATACAAGGAGAAGTTGGATTGCTTGCCAGTTCATATAATTCTTTAGGCGGAAATTTTAATCTCTCTGGTACAAATATTAAGAAAAACAAAGGTATTTCATGGAGCATTAATTCCTTTTACCGACAAGGAGATGGATATATTCTTGAACCAAATGAAACAAGAGATTCAACAGATGTGAAGGCAAATTTAATGGAGTATAATGTTGCAGCAAAACTTGCATATCAATTTAATAAAAGACATAAGATTGAAATTGGAGTTCAGAATTATGATGATTTAAGAGGACAAGGCAGAAAAGTTTATGAAGAATATGGTGATTATATGTCAGTAAACACCAGTTATTTTAGGGCAAGTTATCAGGGAATTGTTAATAAAACTGTTCTAAATGCTCATATATTTTATCAAATCGAAAATGAATATAAACAATCGGAATCTATAAGCACAAACAGTGGAAAATATAAGTTAAGCGACCGTGAATCCCGCAAAGATGACTATGGACTTTGGTTTAATGCCACAACATATTTTTCTGACAATAACATCCTAACTTATGGCATTGACCTAAAGCAAGGAAAAGCTGATGTAAATAACACTTATATGACTTCAACTGATGTTTTGATTTACTCTGGAATTTTAGATTTTTATGGAATTTTTGTTCAGGATGAAATTAAGCTTTTAAATGATAAACTGAATTTAGTTGTGGGGGCAAGATTTGATTATGCAAAATATTATAAGGGGCAATTGATAGTTGAAAATCCGACATCAAACACAGGTTTTGTAACACCTTTTGATGAAGATTTTATTAATTCAAAATGGAATTCTTTTAGTCCGAAAATTGCTTTAAAATATAATTTCAATAAATCACATTCTGCATACATTTCATACTCAAAAGGTTTTATGCCACCAAAACTTGATGACCTTTCTAAATCTGGAAAAATCAGAAAAGGATTTAAACTTGCAAATCCAGAACTAGGTCCTGAATATGTTTCTAATTATGAATTGGGTTTCACACTTAAGTATTTTGAAAAGCTTATAATTGAGCCTTCAATTTATTATTCCTTGGGTAAAGATTTTCAATATTTTGTTGGAACAGGAGATTCTGTTGACACAGGTGGAGACGAATTAAAACCTGTTTATCAAAGAAGAAATATTTCGGATGTTGAAGTTTTAGGAGTAGAAATTTCATCTAAATATTTATTGACAAAGAAAATTCATATTTCAGCAAATTATTCTTTCAATGATTCAAAGATTAAAGAATTTATAAAACCTGAAACATATGAAAAAGATATAACAGGAAACTTCCTGATTGAAGTCCCAAGACATATGATTTACGCAGGTTTGGGATGGAAAAATAAATATTTCAACACTACAATTTCTTATAATTACATCAGCAGTCAATGGTATGACGATGAAAATACTATTGAAATTTCAGAATATGATATTATCGATTTGCAGATTTCAAGAAAATTTGCCGAAAACTTTTATGTATCGATAAATATTCAAGACTTACTTAATGAACAATTTGTTGACAGAAAAGGCTTATTGTCGCCGGGAAGGTTTTTTACAGCAGAAATTAAATTTAAATTCTAAATAAATTATAAACAAAATCAATCAAAAAAATCAATTATGAAAAAGAAAAATTTACTTACAATCTTAACAATTATTGCTTTTGTAGGTCTAATCAACCTAAACACAAATGCACAAGACACATTAGTTCAGTGGACTTTCCCTTCAGACACAGGAGTTGCTGATGGCGGAAGTATTCCATCAAATCTAAGTCAGGTAATTGAAACTGCCGGTGGAACAAGTGCAATTCAATTTAAAAATGGTTTAACAACTAAGGCAGCTCAGGCAACAGGCTGGGATAATGGTGCAGATGCAAAAAAATGGAAAGTGGAATTTGAAACAACTGGATACACAAATCTAAAACTTTCATCAAAGATGACTTCTGGAGGTTCAAATCCGGGACCAAGAGATTTCAAAGTTCAATACAAAGCGGGTGCTTCATGGACTGATGTTCCAAATTCAGATTTTCAAACAGCTAACGATTGGACAACTGGAGTATTAGTTAATCTTTCAATTCCAAGTGAATGTGATGATATGAATTCTATTCAGTTAAGATGGATAATGACTTCTGACACTGCCAATGATGATTCATTAGTTGATTCTACAGGAACTTGTAAAATTGATGATATATTTATAACAGGAACTATTATTACAAGTGCTAAAAATGAAATTAGTTCAAAATCTGAAATTAATATTTATCCAAATCCAACTACAGATTATATTAACATTGAAAGCAATTCCGCTTCAATAATCAAATTATACAATATTATTGGTGAAGAAATTATTAGTTTAAACTCAAGCAATTTTGAAAAAATTGATGTGTCGAAATTTAATTCAGGAATTTATTTCATAAAAATTGAAAATTTAAATGACAAGTCTGTAATTTCGCAAAAAATTATAATTCAATAATGAATTTTTGTTTAGAGAATTCATACGACAATAAATAAAAAAGCCACAGATTCACAGATTTATTAAAAAGAAAATAATTAACACAAAATATTATTACAGAAGAATGTAAAAATGGCAAATAAAAATCTATTAAATAATTATTTTGTTATCTGTGAAT
>CAYLPA010000129.1:0-7710 GCA_964385385.1 uncultured Saprospiraceae bacterium
GAATTATTTGTATTTTGTGATTTGTATTTTGTGATTTTCACTAAATTCGCAGTAGTACCATATTTATTAAATAAACATATTCTCAAAGGCTTCGTTTTACGAAGCCTTTTTTTGTAGGAGAAAAATGCTGAAAAAACTATAAAATATAACTCCTGCCTGAACTTCGAGCATTGACTCAACTGAAAAATTCAAGATTATAAGAATTACAAAAACAAATAATAAAAGGTCTTTTTCTTTTATTGCTTTAAAAAATGGTAAGATTAGAGTTAGTGAAAGTAAAGTAAAGCCAATTATTCCTATTGAAAGAAATGTTTGTAAAAACTGATTGTGAACATTGAGATATCTTTTTAATACCGGAAGTATTTCTTTTTCGTTATACCTTTTAGTTAGCACATCTCTAACATCACCTGTTCCTACTCCAAGTAAGGGGTGTTTTTTCATAATATCAAAAGCTGATTCCCATGTTAGCAACCTAGCATTTGTACTATAATTCTTATTATTATCTTCAATTTCCTTTTGGTCTATAATTCTTTCTTTTGTTACTATTATTCTTGATGATGTAAGAGTTAAATATTTGAAAGAATAAAATGAAACTAAGCAAATCATAATTATTATAATAATGCTAAATAAATATTTTCTTTTATAAATAATTAAATATAAAATACTAAAAAAATATACTATTAATATACTTATTACTCCAGATCTTGAAGCAAGAAGAAATATTAAAACAAATAAATAAGTAAGAAGAAAGAAATTAAAATAAATATTAATTCTTTTTATTTTTTCAGTATTGTATAAAAGATTTGAAATTATAATTATACTAACAAAATTAATATACATTGAAAAGTATGATGGATGATGAAAAACAGAAAAATTAGAATAATAAAAAAGATTTTGTTGTCCCGTTTGTAAATACCCCCATAAAGCACAAGATAAACAAATCAATGACCCAAGAATACAACCAAACACAAATGCTTTAACAATATTTTCATATTTTTTTTTATTAAATATTTCAGGATTTATAGTTGAAAATACTAATGGAAAAATAATTATTGATAGTTTTATTTCAAGGTCAAACCAGCCATATTTAAAATTTGAAGAATACAGCATTCCAATTAAGTACATTAAATAAAGACTGATAAAAATTATTACATTAGTTCTTACAGGGCTAACTGTAAATTTTTTAAAACGAATATTAACTTTTTTAAATACTATAAAATTCAAAAATCCTTCAATAATCCAATTAAGAAATAACAATGCTATAAAAACAGTAAGAATTTTTTTGTGAAGTGGAATAAAAAATGCAATTAATAATATCAAATAAAAATATGCAGTTTGATTATATTGTTGAATTTTATTAAGCATTCTTGTTGTTGTTTCTTTTAATTACTAAATAAATAAAAACTCCGGGAATTATAAAATTTACTAACATTAACAAGTTAATCTGTATTTCAATATATTGTAATAAAAAATTAATAATAATTAAAAATAAACTAAATAAAGCGTATAAAAAAGTGATTTTTTTATGAGAAAAACCTTTTCTTAAAAGAATATGATGCAAATGATTTTTGTCGGCACTAAAAGGAGAATTCCCTCTAAAAATCCTGACTATTACTATTCTAATCATATCTGTCAAAGGCAAACAGAACATCCCAAAAGCTACGGCAGGGGCTGCATTAATATGATAGGTTAATTCGCTTTTTGAATTAAGCTCAATAAATATTATTATAGAAACGGACATAAGTAAACCTATGACATTGGTCCCAATATCTCCCATAAATATTTTAGGAGAAGTACCATTATAATTAAAGAAAGCCAAAATTGAACCGCTTAAAGCAAACAACATTAACGACAAATCATATTGACCCGATAAATAAAACCATAAACCAAAGCATAATAAAAATATTAAAGATAAAACGGCAGCTAACATATTTATTCCGTCAATCATATTAAAGCTGTTAATAATTCCGATAATAAATATTATTGTAATGATTATGCTAAGCGTATAATTAATATTATAAATTCCAAGAAGTCCATAAAAACTTGTTATTCTTATATCTCCAAGCACGACAATAATTACCGCTACTATTGTTTGACCGATAAGTTTTAGATATGACTTCATCTGATGCAAATCATCTCTTAAACCAACTAGGAATAATAATATAACACCTGAAATTAAAAATTTAAAATCATCAAACTTTACATAATCAAGAAAAATAAAAAAAGAAAACAATGTGCCAGAGAAAATTGCAATACCACCAAGTGATGATATGTCCTTATTATGACTTCTTCTGTAGGTTTTTGGAACAAAAAGTTTTCTTTTATCCGCAATTTTTATCAAAGAAGGCATAAATAAATATGTGAAAAGAAAAGAAAATAAAATTGCTAATATAATTTTTCCAATTTCCATGTTTTGATTTTATTTATTTAAAACCTCAATAAATTGCTCAGCAAGTTTGGAGTAATCATGATTTTCTTCAACATATTTTTTTCCATTCTCACCAATCATAATTAGTTCTTCATCGCTCAAATTTATTAATTTCAAAATAGCATCAGCAACTTCTTTAGGATTATCGGGTTTTACAGATATCCCACAATTTGATTCTTTAACCATATCATTACCTGCAATAATAGCTTGAATAATTGGTTTTCCAGCCATCATATAATCAATCATTTTGTTAGGGCTAATTCCAAATCTATATATAGGTTGATAGTTTGAACCAATATAAAATAAATCGAAATAATTTAAAAGCTTAGGTATGAATTTTTTGTCGATAGAGTCAAGAAAATAAACATTATTAAGATTTTTGCTTTTAGTTAGGTTAATGAGGTTTTCTTTTTCAAGACCTTTACCAATTAAAATAAAAGCAAATTCTTTGTCTTTCAATATTTCAGCAGTGTTAATAAAATTGTCCAAAGCATTAGCTTTTCCGTGAGTTCCAACATAAGCTATTAATTTAAACCCTTTTTCTTTTAATTCCACTATTAAATCTTGATGAGTATTTGGGATTTCATAATTTTCTTGCCACTCATCAATTTTAATTCCATTAGGAATATAATTGAATTTTTCAGGATTTAAACCATGAGAAATCATGTGAGATTTTGTTTTCGGCAACATCGACACAACAGCATCAATATTTTTATAAGCAAAATTTTCAGCTTTTTGCATTATTAGAATAAAAGGATGCCATTTTGAGTAAGCACCAATTTCCATAGGTGACAATGGCCAGAGGTCATGCACTTCGTAATAATATTTTGCTTTTGAAAATCTTGAAATGCGATATGCAGGATAATTATCCAGCGGATATGTAGATGAAGCTATTACAACATCAGGATTAAACACTTTTGAAATAAATCGTGATTTCATCCAAAGCTTGCGAGTAAAAGCAAACATATTTCTAATACGACCAAAACTATTGCCACAATATTTTGGAGTTTTAATCCAAATATAATTTATTCCATCAATTATTTCTTCCTGAAAATCCTTATCAACTTTTGGTTGATTTGTCCTGACATGAGATTGAGAAGCAGCAATTATATATACTTTATGACCACTATTTACCCATTCTCTTGCAAGATAGTAAGGTCTGTATTCCATCCCCATTTTGGGAGAACCTGCATAGTGATTAATTAAAAGTATATTCATTTTTATAAGTAATTCAACATTAAAAAAAACTCAATATAATTTAGACTAAAGTGTTAATTTGTATTATTATTTTTAAATATTTTTATATTTGTTCTACTGGCGAAATAAATAATTAGTACTGGTATTAATAATGACTCAAAAACAACTCCTTTATAGGCTTCGGGTCCACTTCTAATTAAATTCGGCAGAAAGGCTACAAAAAGAAAAGGAGAAACAATTCCAAATAGCTTGAAAAATCTATTTTTAAAAGTATTTTTAAAGTATAGATTATTTAACAAACACCAAATTCCACCTACAACAAAAACCGAAAGTATAATACCTAAAAATCCAAAATTTAGATACCATGCTGTTGCGTGATGAATTGTGTAACCTTGCCCTTTTTTTACTTTTACACTCCTAGCATAATACTGATATATATCTTCAGGTCTTTCATTAATAATACTTCTTGGAATCAAAGAATGAATAAGATAATTAAAACTCTTACCATAAGTTAACGGAATGTTTTTTGATAGAACTCCATACATGGAAAAATGAGCATAAAACATTTCGTTGTGAAATAAAAAATTCTTAAAACTATTATTAATATCTTGTCTTTGGTTATTGAATATTTCTGTTTGCTCATTAGTTTGAGAATTATTAGTTTGAGAATTATTAGTTTGAGGCAAATTAATTTGCTTTAAATTATTTGATGAAAAAAACTGTATTCCACGAGTAAAGTCAGTTGAAATGAACAGAATTAAAAGAATAAACGAAAATACAATAAAGTTTATAATCTTTTTCCATGTAATTTTTCTTAGCATATATAATAATCCAAATACTCCAGTAAAAAGTAAATCATGCTTGTTACCAGTTAAAACAAAAAAACAAACAACAAAAATTAAACATAAAATTACAGAAATTGATGTAAAATAATTCCTTTTAAATGCGAAAAAATTATCAGTTTTTTCAAGAAAATAAATAATTAAATTAAAAAAAGAGATGAAAGCAACAATTTTACAAATTAATTGGTAAATTGTTAGAAACCTATTTGTTGAATTATTAAGTTGAAAATAAAATGATTTGCCTTGTTTTACAGCTTCTTTTAGATCGGGGTAAATGATAAATAAATTTAAAAAAATAAGAACAATTGTAATTAATGAAAGAGTTTGGATTGAAATATTTATTGATTCGAAAGTAATTATTTTACCTTTATCACGTTTCGCTCCAAAAATCCAAATAAAAAGCTGTATTCCAATAATAAAAATCCCGTAATAAATAATAGACAGGAAATAATAATTATCAAGATAAACTGGAAATATTTTATCAAAAATACCATAATATGAAATACCAATATTAGCTCCTTTTGCACCTAATAATTGATCGATAGTGAAAATCCAAGCACCATTAAATGTCCAAAAAAACATTAAAATTAAACCAAATAAGTAATTATTGCAATAGGTTTTTTTCCAAATCAACCACCCCAAATAAATTATTATTAATGTTATTAAGGATAAAAGCAAAATAAATTTCATTTTATAATAATTAATAAATAATTAACAAATGAGACTTTCATATAATTTCTTTACTTTCAATAATATTTTTTCATTAGATAAATCCTGAAACTGAATTATTTCCCGTCCATTGGTTTTTATACTTGATTTTAATACTTGAATAATTGCATTTGCTAATTCGTTCACATTTTGATTTACCAAATAACAATTATTCACTTTAGAAATCCTTTCTGCGACATCACCAACATCATTTGCTACAATAGGCAAATTGCAAGCCATTGATTCTTTAATCATCATTGGACTACCTTCATTATCGCTGCAAAGTAACAATACATTTGAAGAATTAATATAAAAAGGAATATATTCTGGATTGGTTTTACCTTCCAAAACAAATAATCGAACATTTGGAATTGTTTTTTTTACGATTTTCTCAACTTCTTTTGCCAAATCAAGTCGTTTTATTTTTGGATTATTTCCGTTAAATAAAATGACTTTTTCATCAGTTGTCCAAGAAAGATATTTCCTTGCTTTATAAATATTAATTGGCTTAAAGTGTTCGATATTTATTCCAAAAGGAATTACTTCTGTCTTATTCTGTAGTTTTTTAGGAAGTCGTTGTTTTAAACGTTCACTAACACAAATTATTTTATCTGTTTTTTTTGCAGCAATCAATGATAATTTTCTTCCAAATAAATCACGAAAAAAACCATCACTTGGAGTTTTGTTCAAGTCACTCCCCTGAAATGTAATAATATATGGACATTTACTAAACATAAGACCAAGAAAAGCACTTATCGTTCCATAATGTGAATGAATAATATCAGGTTTATATTTTTTTATAAAAGTTTTGTAACGTATAAATTCGTTTCGCAAGTTTTGAATTTCTATTTTTGTATTAAAATAGAATATTTTACCTTCTATTTCATTTTCTTTTAAATCAGAAATCTGGTAGCGAGAAAATACCATAGAATTAACATTCTCTTCAATTCCAGGCAAAATCCATAAAACTCTAATTTTTCTCATAGTTCAGATTATTTTTTCTGAATAGAATAAATACTTCAAGTAAAGTTAATAATCCCAAAAAGTTGAAAGATATTGAAATAATTACCAGATGAACTTTGATATTATTACTAAAAACGAAATAATTAATGGTTTCGAGTATTACATAAAGTAAAATTACAATAATAAGGTTTTTTGTGTTAACAGCTTTAATGTAACAAGCATCTAAAACACTTCTTAACGAAATATATATGCAATATCCTACACACCCGCTAATCAATATCATACAAGTTTGCATTAAACTTGGACTTACATCTGTCAAGTAGATTTCTAAAATTTCATTTGCAAACAATTCAAAAACTATTAATCCAAGTGCTGAAATTATTATTGTGACTATCAAGACTTTAATTGCTCTTTGCTTTAATAGTCCATACTGTTTATTTGCAAAAAGTGCACTCGACTGTGGAAGCAAAATTAATGAAATTGGGGAAAAAACAGCCCCTGACATATTAAGTAAAGAAATCCCAAATGCGAGATAACCTGCTGCTTCTATACCAGAAAAATGAGCAGTAGTAATTACTGGCACAGTTAGCATAGCTGCTAAACCGATGTCTCCCGGTACACGTTGAATTCCATATTTTAATAATTCACGAATTTTTTCAACATATAATTTTCTAATTCCATTTGCTTTACGCCAGAATGGAAATAGAAAAATAATTGAAAAAATCAGCCAGCCAAAACCTGTAAAATAGATTACCTCAATTATACTTTTACAAATAAAAAAACTTGAAATTAATATTAAACCTAAATTAATAATTTGCAAACTATTGGCATGCAACATAAATAATTTTCCTCTAAGATAACTGTATGCTAATGAATGAAAACAAATTCCAATTATTAAAACCAATAATGGTTGGATGAATTTAGAATATTCATATCCCCCAAAAAACAGCCAAGCAAATTCCTGCTTAAAAATCAATATAATTGGTAAAACAATTATAAGAACACTTGTTAATATTAAAGTTGCTGAAATCAAATAAGTACCTGCTTCTCGCCTATTTGATTTACTTTCTGAAATTGAAACATATCGGGGCAAACCAACTCCTAACCCTATAATTAAAATGGGTTGAACAAATGATAAGGTTCTTCTAAATAATGCATATTCAACAAATCCTTCATTGTTGAAATTTGTTTTAGCAAATCTATAAACAAGCAAACCTGCACATAAAAGTAAAAACTCTGTAATGAAAGTGATTACATAATCTAGTTTGCTTTTTGTTATTTTCAATATATTCTTTTAATATTTATGATTAATGTTAATAATTTCTCCGAACTTAATTTTATTAAGCATAAAATTAATTTACAAATATATTAATTATAAATGCTATTATCTTTTTTGAATTATTATCACTTATAAATCTATTGTTTGCCATCAAAAATATAGTCTAATAAATTCTAAATTTTAACTTTTTGCTTATTATTTTTTACAAATTTAATTTTATTTATAATCGTAAAAGACCTATCTTTATTATAATTTTCATATTTTTATCAACAATAAAAAATATTATGAGAATC
>CAYLPA010000130.1:0-1576 GCA_964385385.1 uncultured Saprospiraceae bacterium
ATTTATAATACCTAAATCCCAATCAATTTCACACTTTCCAATTATCCCTATCAAGGCTACGATAATGGATAGCTTCGGAAAGATGTTCGGTATTTATGTTTTTACTTTTATCGAGGTCGGCAATTGTTCTTGAAACTTTAAGAATTCTATCGTAAGCTCTTGCAGACAAACCGATTTTTTCCATAGCATTTTTCAATAATGTCTGACCTTCTTCATCAATATTACAAACTGTCTTCAGATGTTTTGTTCTTATCTGGGCATTGCAATACACGCCTTTTTCATCCTTGTATCTTTCTTCTTGAATTAATCTTGCTTCAACAACTCTTTCACGAATTAATTCACTTCTTTCAGCGTCTCTCTTGTCAGCAAGTTCTTTAAAAGGAACAGGTGTTACTTCAACATGAATATCAATTCTATCTAATAAAGGTCCCGAAATTCTATTCAGATATTTTTGAACTACTCCGGGAGCACAAACACATTCTTTTGTAGGATGATTAAAGTATCCGCATGGGCAAGGATTCATTGATGCAATCAGCATAAAACTTGCGGGATATTCAACACTGGATTTAGCTCGCGAAATAGTAACAACTCTGTCTTCAATCGGCTGACGCATTACTTCAAGAACAGTACGCTTAAATTCCGGTAATTCATCTAAAAAAAGAACTCCATTATGAGCTAATGAAATTTCACCTGGCTGAGGAAAAGTACCTCCACCAACAAGAGCAACATCACTAATTGTATGATGAGGAGAACGAAATGGTCTGACAGAAATCAGCGATAAATCTTTTGCCATTTTCCCTGAAACCGAATGAATTTTTGTTGTTTCAAGAGCTTCATGAAGATTTAAAGGCGGAAGTATTGATGGCAAACGTTTCGCAAGCATTGTTTTTCCTGCTCCGGGCGGACCGATTAAAATTGCATTATGTCCTCCTGCTGCTGCAATTTCCAGTGCTCGTTTAATATTTTCCTGACCTTTTACATCTGCAAAATCAAATTCATATTGGTTCAATCTTGAGTAGAATTCTTCCCTTGTATTAACAATTTCCGGCTCAAGTTTTACTGTCTCATTAAAAAAACCAATAACTTCTTTAATGTTTTCAACGCCATAAACTTCAAGATTGTTAACTATGGCAGCTTCTCTGGCATTTACTTCTGGTAAAATAAAACCTTTGAATCCTTGTTTTTGAGCTTCAATAGCTATTGGCAAAGCACCTTTAATTGGCTGTAAACTTCCATCAAGCGAAAGTTCTCCCATAATAATATAATCGCTGATGTTATCACCTTTTATTTTTTCCGATGCTGCAAGAATTCCAATAGCTATTGTTAAATCATAAGCTGAGCCTTCTTTACGAATATCAGCAGGAGCCATATTAATTACTACTCTTTGCCTTGGAACTTTATAACCATTATTAGTTAAAGCTGCTTCAATCCGGTGCTGACTTTCCTTTACAGCACTATCAGGCAATCCTACAAGAAAAAAATTTATCCCTTGGCTTATATTAACTTCAACAGTTATTGCAATAGCATCAATACCATAAATAGCACTTCCATATGTTTTTACTAACATAATTTGTTA
>CAYLPA010000130.1:1676-3794 GCA_964385385.1 uncultured Saprospiraceae bacterium
ATAATTTGATTTTTCATTTTCATGGCTTCCAATATCATTAAAATGTCGCCTTTTTTAACTTTTTTCTTCTCTTTAATATTAATACTTATGATAACTCCCGGAATAAAAGACAATACTTCTTTAGGATCTTTTTTCACATAAGGTTTTCGTCGCTTAAATTTTTCTGTTAAAGTTGTTTTATATTTAACATTATTAATATTAAGCCAACTATATTTAAGATTTTCGGATTTTTCTTCCATTAGTATAAAATTTAAAATGGTGGTATACCATGTTTTTTAATAGGTCCAACAACATCTTTATTTACAGAAATTTCTAATGCGTGTATTACAAATTTTCGTGTTTCTTTAGGGTCAATAACAGCATCAACAAAACCATAGGCAGCAGCAACATAAGGATTGGCGAATTTTTTCTTATATTCTGCAACTTTTTGCTTTCTTACAGCATCAGGATTTGCAGCTTCATTTATTTCTTTTCTAAAAATAATATTTGCAGCACCTTCAGGTCCCATAACTGCAATTTCTGCTGTAGGCCATGCAAAAACAAAATCTGCTTTCAAGTGATTTGAACACATTGCAATATATCCACCACCATAAGCTTTACGCAAAATAACTGTAATCTTTGGCACCGTTGCTTCTGAATAAGCATAAAGAATTTTAGCGCCATGTCTGATAACTCCTGCATGTTCTTGGTCAACACCAGGAAGATAACCCGGCAAATCTACCAGAGTTACCAATGGAACATTAAATGCACTACAATATCTAATGAAACGAGCAGCTTTATCCGATGAATCAACATCTAAAGCACCTGCAAGAACTAAAGGTTGATTTGCAACAAATCCTACTGTTTGTCCATCAATTCGTGCAAAACCAATAACAATATTTGCAGCAAAATATTCTTGAACTTCAAAAAAATCCGAATCATCACAAAGAGCTCTAATAATATCTCTTACATCGTAAGGTTGTTTTGGATTTGTAGGAAATATTTCATCAATATTAAATTGTTTCGTTTTAGGAGCTTTCTTTGGATAAGGGTCAGCTTTTTTCGCATTGTTCCATGGAATAAAACTAACAAGTTGTTTTATCTGGTCAAAACATTCTTGTTCGCTTTTAGCATAAAAATGAGCATTTCCTGAAATTTCTGCCTGAACTTTTGCTCCTCCAAGTTCTTCCATAGAGATTTCTTCACCAAGAACAGTTTTTATAACTTCAGGTCCGGTAATAAACATTTTTGATATTTTATCAACCACAAAAACAAAATCTGTTAAAGCGGGTGAATAAACAGCACCACCGGCACAAGGTCCTAATATTACTGATATTTGTGGAATTACTCCTGATGCTTGCGTATTACGATAGAATATTTCACCATAACCGGCTAAAGAATTTACTCCTTCTTGAATTCTTGCACCACCAGAATCATTAATTCCAATAAGTGGAACCTTTAGTCTCATGGCATGGTCCATAATTTTGGTTATCTTTTTTGCATGCATAAAACCTAAAGAACCACCAGCAACAGTAAAATCCTGTGCATAAATACATACCGGATGTTTACCTATTTTTCCTGTTCCTGTGATAACTCCATCGCCGGGCAGATGTTTTTTATCCATATCGAAATCCTTTGCAGCATGTTCCATAAATAGGTCATATTCCTGAAAAGAGTTTCGGTCTAAAAGAGAAATAATTCGTTCGCGGGCAGTCATTTTCCCCATGGCAACTTGCTTTTCAATAGCTTTGGATCCTCCACCCTGAACTGCATCTTTCATCCTCTTTTTTAAATCAGATGTTTTGCTTTTAAGTGACATAAGAGATAATTTTGTTTATAAAAAAATATTAAAAGATAATATGTTTATTAGTAAAATGAGTCGGCAAATCTAATGTAAATTATATTTTTAAAAGAATAAAGGTAATGAAATAAATAGTAAAATCAAACAACAAATATTATAACAATTTATATGTAGCTGATGAGCAGTATTTTTAAAAAAATAAATATAAATTTCTAATTTACTATCTCATAAAAAAAGAAGGTTGAAAATTAATTTTCAACCTTCAGAATAATGCACAAATAACCTTTTATATAACTAAGGCTTGGGTTGAAACGAAATTTGTGCCACTTATTCTAAGT
>CAYLPA010000130.1:3894-7688 GCA_964385385.1 uncultured Saprospiraceae bacterium
AGTATTAAATTTTTCATGTTTTTGTATATATTTGCATGAAAATATTTATGTCGTTTTGAAAAAAACAAATAAATGAATATCGAAGAGTTACGAGAATATTGCCTTATGAAGAAAGGAGTAACAGAAAGTCTTCCTTTCGACGAATATACATTAGTTTTTAAAGTTCTCAACAAAATGTTTGCTTTAGTTCCTCTTAATCGTGAATTAAGCATAAGTATAAAATGTGAGCCTGAAAAGGCTATAGAACTTCGGGAACATTATCCTTGTGTTTCACCTGCCTGGCACATGAGTAAAAAACATTGGAATACAATAATAATTAATAATACCGTTAGCAACAGTATTTTGAAAAAATGGATAGATGATTCTTATAAGATAATTGCAAATAATTTAACAAAAAAGCAAAAAGAAGAATTGGAAGGCTATAAAGCATAAGGTTTAACATTTAGAAAATTAAATTTAATTGTTTTCGATAATTGTACTTCAAAAAATACTTTCATATTAGTTTAATTGCATTAATTTTGCAGATTATTTATGATTTAATCATAATCTTTCAATCAAAATTTTATTATGGCAAAGATTTTCAATAACTTTTTTGGCAGTAAATCCGATAGAGATTTAAAAGAACTCTCACCAATTATATCAAAAACCGATATTGTTTACGAAACAATTACAAAATTAAGCAATGATGAACTTCGTTCTAAGACTTTAGAATTTAAAAATAGAATTAAAGATTACATATCAAAAGAAGAAGAAGAAATTGAAAGTTTAAGAAAAAAGATAGAAGATAATCCCGACTTAGATGTTGACGAAAAAGAAAACACCTGGAAAATAGTTGATAATCTTGAAAAAGAGAATGTAAAAAAAACCGAAGTAATATTAAATGAAATACTTCCCGAAGCTTATGCAGTTATTAAAGAAACCGCTAAACGATTAAAAGAAAACGATTTTATTGAGGTTACTGCAAATCAAAACGACCGCGACCTTGCAGCTCTTAAAGATAATATTGACATAAAAAATGATAAGGCAATATATTATAACAAATGGATGGCAGGTGGAAATTTAATCACTTGGGATATGGTCCATTATGATGTCCAGATTATTGGCGGTAAAGTTCTTCACGATGGAAAAATTGCTGAGATGGCAACTGGTGAGGGAAAAACTTTAGTTGCTACTTTGCCCGTTTATCTTAATGCACTTCCAGGGAAAGGAGTTCACGTTGTTACGGTTAACAATTATCTTGCATTACGTGACTCTGAATGGATGGGATTATTATTTGAGTTTCACGGATTGAAAATCGATTGTATTGATAAGCACGAACCAAATTCTGATGCTCGACGACAAGCCTATCTCGCAGATATTACCTACGGAACAAATAATGAGTTTGGCTTTGATTATCTCCGCGATAACATGACTTCAAACATCGAAGAATTAGTACAACGCGGACATAATTATGTTATAGTTGATGAAGTTGACTCCGTTCTGATTGACGATGCAAGAACTCCATTAATTATTTCAGGTCCTACACCTAAAGGTGATAAACAAGAATTTGAAGCTCTAAAACCTAATATCCAAAAAATATATAACGCTCAAAAAAAACTCGTTACTCAAATTCTTGCTGAAGCAAAAAAATTATTATCCGATAATTCGAAATCCGAAAACGAAAAAGAAGGAAATAAACTCCTTTTCAGAGCCTTCAGAGGACTGCCAAAAAACAAAGCTATTATTAAATTTCTAAGTGAACCCGGAGTAAGAACAGGCATGATGAAAACAGAAAACTTTTTCATGGCTGAACAAAGTAAAAATATGTATATCGTTGACGACGAGCTTTATTTTGTAATTGATGAAAAACATAATTCTATTGACCTTACCGAAAAAGGTATAGACCTCATAACATCAGGAACCGATGACCCCGAATTTTATATTTTGCCTGATATTGGAGCAAAGATCGCTGAACTTGAAAAATCTGATCTTCCCGACAAGAAGAAATTAAAGAAAAAAACCGAAATGCTTAGCGATTATTCTATAAAGTCAGAAAGAGTTCACACTATCAACCAACTTCTTAAAGCATATTCACTTTTTGAAATAGATATTGAATATGTTATAATGGATAATAAAATAAAAATTGTTGATGAACAAACCGGTCGTATTCTTGAAGGTCGTAGATATTCCGATGGTCTTCACCAAGCAATAGAAGCCAAAGAAAACGTGAAAGTTGAAGCTGCTACTCAAACTTACGCAACAATTACTTTGCAGAATTATTTCAGGATGTACAATAAGTTATCAGGAATGACGGGAACTGCAGAAACTGAAGCCGGTGAATTATGGGATATTTATAAACTTGAAGTCGTTGCTATTCCTACTAATGAACCTATTATTAGAGACGACCGCGAAGATTTGATTTTTAAAACAAAAAGAGAAAAGTATAATTCCGTTATTAATGAAGTTGATAAATTAGTAAATAATGGACGACCTGTTCTTGTTGGAACAACTTCTGTTGAAACTTCCGAATTATTAAGCAGGATGCTTAAAAGAAAAAGGATAAATCATAACGTCCTTAATGCAAAGCTCCATCAAAAAGAAGCCACAATTGTAGCTGAGGCTGGTCAATCAGGAATAGTAACAATTGCAACAAATATGGCTGGTCGTGGAACTGATATTAAACTCGAGCCTAAAGTTGTTGAAGCCGGTGGATTAGCAATTATTGGAACCGAACGTCACGAATCAAGACGCGTTGACAGACAGCTTAGAGGACGTGCCGGAAGACAAGGAGACCCGGGCTCATCAGAATTTTTCGTTTCTCTCGAAGATGACCTAATGAGATTATTTGGCTCCGAAAGAATTGCAAAAATAATGGATAGACTCGGTTTAGACGATGGTGAAGTTATTCAGCATTCAATGATAACCAAATCTATTGAAAGAGCTCAGAAAAAAGTTGAAGAAAATAATTTTGGAATACGTAAAAGATTATTGGAATATGACGATGTGATGAACACACAGAGAGAAGTTATCTATAGAAAAAGAAAACATGCTCTTCATGGTGAAAGACTTGCTCTCGATATTGCAAATATGATGTTCGACGTTTGCGAATACATTACTTCAGAATACCAATATCTAAAAGATTTTGAAGCATTTAAACTTGAATGCATTAAAATTCTTGGCATAGAATCTCCTTTTAATGAAAAGGATTTCTTTTCGCTAAATGTTGATAGTATTACAGAAAAGTTGTTTGAAATTTCTTATAAAACTTATAAAGAAAATGCTGCAATAATTGCCGAACAAGCATATCCCGTTATTTGCGATGTTTATGAAAACGAATCCAATACTTACGAAAATATTGCTATCCCTATTTCTGACGGAAGAAAAACTTTGAATTTAGTAGCAAATCTTAAACGTGCTTACGAAACTAAAGGGAAAGACGTTATTTTATCTATTGAAAAAGGAATTACTTTAGGGATAATTGACAATGCATGGAAAGAACATCTCCGCGAAATGGACGATCTTAAACAGTCGGTGCAAAGTGCTACATACGAACAAAAAGACCCGCTCTTAATCTACAAATTTGAATCTTTTGAATTGTTCAAACAAATGATACAAAAGATAAATAAAGATATTATTTCTTTTCTTATAAAAGGAAGACTGCCAATGCAAAATGCCGAAAATGTTCAGGAAGCCAAACGACCAAGAAAAACCGATATGAGTAAGCTTAAAACAGGAAGACACGACGACGCACAATTTGGACATAAAACCCAACAAGAACAAGTTACACAACCTGTTAAAGTTGAGAAAAAAGTTGG
>CAYLPA010000131.1:0-7624 GCA_964385385.1 uncultured Saprospiraceae bacterium
CCCTTACTCTTTATTGTTGCGCCTTCTTCAACTTTATTATCAATATTGGCAAAAATATCTATATCCATTCCTAATGATAGGTTTTAAAAAAGTTAATACTAAAAAAAGATTAATATGTTGTTTTTGAATTTTCTATAAAAAAATTCGGAGTAAATTTTCCAGTAGCCAAAGTATGAATTGCAAGCTCTTTTTCCAACTCATTTTTATTAACAATTCTGTTAATTTATTAACTATTGTTCTAACTACTTAACATTAAACAAATAAGAGAAAGTTAAATATTTAAAATGGATAAAATGATTTTTTTATGATAAATATTTTCTGCAAATCTAAGATTATTTAAGATGATTTATTAATAATTTATTGATGATTATATTTTGATTTATTTTAAAGTATTATATTTGTCATTATGGAAAGGTGGAGGCGATAAACTAGACTAAAGGATTTGTGTGGGAACGGGGATACTATAAATCTTTAAAAATGAATTATTTATTTTTGTTAATTTTGAATGCAGTATTTTTTGGTTCATGTAATGATTACGAAACCAAAATAATAGACTATGTTTCTATTGATAGTACTATGGTGTCTAATAGAGTTGGTATAGGTAGTTCTGAGACAGATTTGCGTATTGTTTTTGGAAAGCCAGACTCAGTCGTGAAATATTTTGACCCAATAATAGATGAAATTCCCTCGTATTATTATTATTACGGAAAAACATATTTTGTATTAATTTCAAATAAAGTCGAAAGTTTTAAAATTACTGATAATAGATTTGAACTTTTAGATTTGCATGTAGGAGATTCTGTGAAAAAGTTAGCTGAAAAATATCCTGCATCATATTCTGAGAAGTTCAAAACAGATAAAAATAGTAATTTCTTTCTTGTCATGATTGGAATAATTACAAATTTGGGAGTAAAGAGTGATAATTTTTTTATAATTTTTAAGATTAATTCTGAGCAGATATTATCAATAGAATATTGGGAGAATCCTTAGTTGATTAATTATTGAAGGCTAGTTTTGGTCGTGTACCACTCCCAAACAAATCCTTTCATGTAGTAAAAAATCAAGATTGTATATATTACCTTTCTTTAAATTACTAAGATTAAATTACACATGCAAAAAACTCTTTTTGGCACTCATCGGAACGAAAGCACTATCATAAGATAATAGTTGTTATCGTTCATGTCTTTTAAACTCTTTTAAAAATTTGAAAAAGTCATCAGGATTAACATCACCTTTCAAAATACCATCCAAATATTTTTCCGAATTGTTCTCAAATTTTCGAGAATTATAGGGTGATTCTTTTGCTATAATTATGAAGTTATAATCTGAAAGATACCTTCGTCGTAATTCCATATTTAAATCATTTTTTACTTTTCCTTTTACCACTGTTGCCCCATCATCATATTCATCTCTGTTAATAAGCTTTTTCCAGCCAATGCGGTTTTTATACAATCCATATTCTTCATTAATTGTTCCGTAACTTTCAATATGTTCTTTAATGTCATCTTTTGTGAAATGATATAATCCTGTTTGTTTTTCTGCTTCAATTTCAACATAAACAAAGTCTTTGTAGTAAGCATTATCACGATTAACTGCAATTCTTTTAATTTTTAGTTCATCATGATTCATTAAAGCTTTTTTCCTCCCTATTTTTTTAAATTTTATAATACTTGAATTATAATATCCTCTAATCCACCATATGGGGTCTGATGATGCCTCGTTTGTTGCGGGTTGAAATAATAAGGGTTTTTGCAAAAGAATTTCAAGTCTATTTGTAGCCTCTTTAGCATTATTAAACCAAGTTATATATCTCACCCCTGGAAATGCTTCAGCCATCCTATGTGTAAAGAGCGATGTTGAAGTTTCTGAAACAAGTTTTAAATCTGGTTCATCCTGTATGTTCTTTTCCCTTCTAGGATTCTTAATTTTAAAAATAATATTATTTATTAGATTAATTAAGGGGGTAAATATTAATATTAAATAAAGAAGCAAGAAAACACCAATAAGCCAAATCCTTATGGATAATTCATTGTTAAAGTGAATGAAAATATTTTCAAAAGATACACTTAAAGATAATTTATAAAATAGTGCTTTAAAAAAAGCAATTAGTGAAGTAATTATTAAACTGCCAATTGTAATAATAACTGTAGCAATAACTTTACTCCATACCGGATCTTTCCAGTTTTCCTTAATAGCTAATACTATTTTCTTCATTTATTAATATTACCAAGTAAAAACATTATAAATCATTTTTAATAATTCAAAGATAATCATTATATCCTAATAGTTATTATATAGAAACTTAATTTTATTGATACCCTTTCAAGTCATTTCTTTTTCTTTTGTATTATACAACGTTTCATATCCCATTTTTTTACTTTTGCCCCTGCTGGTGAACGAATCCATTCGTGTACCCTGCTTCCCGTTCCCTCACAATTACATCGTGCTTTATAAATAGAACAATTATAAATACAGGCTAAATATTATTTTGATTTAATTAAAGTATTATATTTGTCATTATGGAAACTCAACGTCAACTAAAAGTATCAAGATTATTGCAAAAAGACCTTGGAGAAATTTTTCAACAAGAAGGGAAGAATTTCAAAAATGCTTTAATTACTGTAACAAAGGTTAATATTTCAAAAGATTTAAAAGTTGGAAAAGTCTATTTAAGTTTGTTTGCAACAGAAAACAAAGAGGAATTATTAAAAAAAATAATAAGCCGCAGTAAAGAAATTCGTCATCTGTTAGCGATGCGAGTAAAAAATCAACTTAAAAGTGTTCCGAATTTGTATTTTAATTTAGATGATTCACTCGATTATATAGAAAATATTGACAATCTTTTAAAAAAATAAAAAAATTGGATTTCCCTTTTTACATAGCAAAACGATATTTATTCTCAAAAAAAACCCATAATATTATAAACATAATTTCAGGGATTTCGGTTTTAGGAACAGCAGTTGGAACAATGGCTTTAGTAATTGTTTTGTCAGTTTTTAATGGTTTCGAAGATTTGGTAACATCTCTGTTAAATTCTTTTAATTCTGATTTTTCAATTACAGTTGTTGAAGGTAAAACTTTTGATTCAAAAGAATTTCCAAGCGAAGCAGTAAAAAAAATTCCGGGCATTGCTTATTACACAGAAGTTATTGAAGAAAGTGCGTTGATAAAATATCAATCAAAACAATACATTGCAACAATCAAAGGCGTTAGCAGCGATTATAAAAAAATGAGCGGTTTAGATACCATGATAATTGATGGAGAATTTGTTTTAGAAAACGGAAAACAAAATTTTGCTGTTTTAGGTTCGGGAGTGGCTTATTATTTAGGAGCAAATATCAAGGATTATTATAATCCTATTTCGGTTTATGTTCCAAAAAGAAGTAAAACATTTTCATATAATCCTACTGAAGTATTTAACTCAAAAGCAATATTTCCTTCTGGTGTTTTTGCTATTCAGCAAGAATTCGACATAAAATATGCAATAGTTCCTCTTAGATTTGCCCGAGAATTGCTGGATTATAAAGACGAAGTTACTTCCATTGAAATCGGCCTAAGCCAAAATTCAGATAAAGATAAGATTCAAAAAAATATTCAAAATATAATTGGCAGCAATTATTCTGTTAAGAATCGTTTTCAGCAGCAAGAATTTATTTATAAAATTATGAAATCCGAAAAATGGGCAATTTTTCTGATTCTTACATTTATTTTATTGATAGCCATTTTTAATGTAATTGGTTCTTTAACAATGCTAATTTTGGATAAAAGAAAAGATATTTCTGTTTTGTGGAGCATGGGAGCTAATGACAAATTAATTAAAAGGATTTTTCTAAACGAGGGTATTATGATTTCACTTACCGGAGCTTTAGGAGGGCTAATTTTAGGTGGAATAATTTGCTGGCTCCAGCAAACTTTTGATATTATAACTATTTCCTCAGCGGATTCCTTTGTTTTTGAATCTTATCCTGTTAAAATGCAAATATTAGATTTTCTCTTTATTTTTCTCACGGTGTTTTTTATAGGATTTATTGCATCTTGGTTTCCGGTTAGGCAAATCTCACGAAAATATATTGTGCCGGAACGAAAATCTTAGAAATAAAACTGCATTATTTTCTCATAGAATTTTTATATGATAGAAGCTATCTTTGGTTAATTCTTATTCTCTTTTTTTGTTATTTGTTCAGTTTTATTATCATAATTAATCCAGTATTTTCCTTTTGACAGATTTGTAACATCCACATATTTATTGCGTCCCTTCTTAATAAAATTGCCTTCCAAATCATAAATTTCATATTCTGTTTCATCAGTAAAAGCAATCTCATTATGAATTTTATGTTCTTTAATAAATACTTCAGGTTTTGTTGGGTCTCGGTATTTTGCTTTTTTGGAATAAACAATTTCTCCTCGTTTATTTAATTTTTTTATTCTAAACATATTTATACCATAATTCGGGTAAATATCATAAGAATAAAGATTTGATTTTGTAGTATCAATCACATCAATTTCTCCAATTGTATTCCATTTATTCCATCTGAACTGTTGAACTTCAAAAGGCTGAACTCCAGGCTCCCCTTTAATCCTAAAATTTAATTTTCCTTTTTTAACTTTAACAGAAGAAAATTTAAAATTTTCGGGATAACTTAAATCATCGGTATTAATAATTTTAGGAGAACAATTTTTTTTATGTCGGATTTTAACTACAACTTTATCGCCAATTTCCAGATTTAATAATGATAAATCTATCTCGAAGGAATTGGAATTTATTTCGTCTTTTGTTGCTGAATTATTTACCAATACTTCCTGAACACAAAATCCGCCGTCACTACATAAAGGATTTAAAACATACAAATTATACCCGAAATAGCTACCTCGCAATGTAATTACTTTAGTTTGTGAATTTGCTGTTGCAAAAGTTATTAGTAATAATAAAAGAATATAATGTTTCTTCATGATGCTAAATATTTAATATTTTTTGAATAATTCAAAAAAATTCGTTTTCCGCTTTGTTTTATATTTTAACAATTTTTTTAATAATAATGCCGTCTTCTGTGTATATCTTTATAAAATAAACTCCCTTTTTACAATAATTAAAATCAACTTCAAAACTATTAAATTTTGTTTTAGTAAATAATATATTTTGAATAAAACCTGAAGAATTTATTAATTCAACTTTATTTATTTTATGATTATTTGCTTCAATATAAAGAATATCATTAACAGGATTTGGTGAAATTTTCACGTTACTAACAATTGGTTTTTCTCTTACCGACATGATAACGTTATCATTAGCCGAAACTATCCACCTGTCAGGGTCAAAGAAAATTGAATCTACTTTAAATCCTGGATTGATTAGAAAACTTTGTCCTGAAAATGTATTATTAAAAACAATATTAGTATCCTTGTTCATTCCTTTGAATTTAAGCGGAACCGGCATTTCAAAAAAACTTACGGAGCTATGGGATTGTGATTGATTAATAATAATTTCCATTTCGTTATTCGGCATATAATTACATTGAATTGTATAAGTCGGATAGCCTTCCCCATAGAACCAATCGTCAAAAAATTCTGTAAGATTTTTTCCGCTTGAAGTTTCAAAATGAGTTTTTAAATCATTAGTTTCGGCATAAGCAAAAGCGAGCAAAGGGTCGTTCAAGTAGTTTCTAATTCCATTATAAAAAGCTGAATCACCGATAGTCCATCTAATCATGTGTAAAACCATTGCTGCTTTGCTGTATGAAAGGCGACTATCGAAAACTCTTGATACCGAAGTTGTATCATAGACATAAACTGAGCCTCCGGGCAAACTTGTAATATGAGCTATTTTATTGTTTTTCCAAATTTCCCAATATCCAAAAGTGCTGTCCAAATGTTCATAAGCAAGACCTGAAAGATATGTTGCAAATGCTTCGTTCAACCAGATGTCGTGCCAGCTTTTACATGAAATCATATCGCCAAACCACTGATGGGCAAGTTCGTGAGCCATTATATCAAAACTAAAATTTCCCATAAAACTCATCGTTTGATGTTCCATTCCTCCACCCCATCCAAATTGTGCATGACCATATTTTTCATCAATAAAAGGATATGGAATGAAAAGATTATTATAAAGCTGCATTACAGGGATAATGTTTGGAGTTTGAGATTGAACTATTGAAAGATTTTCAGGAAAAATATAATTTAATATTTCCAGCGAATCATTTCCCATTGGAACATAATCCGAATAATAAGCATAATTGGTTACTGCTATTGCAATTAAATAAGCAGCTATGGGATAACGATGTTTCCAATGAAATACTTTGTTAGCTCCAAGCTGAACTTCGCTTATCAATAAACCATTACTTGCAACCCTGTTTCCCAAAGGTGCTGTTACAAAAACATCAATAGAATCAATTTTGTCTGAAAGGTCATTTTTGCAGGGCCACCATTGCTTAGTTCCATAAGGTTCCGATAGTGTCCATATAATAGGAGTTCCGCTATGAACATCTTTGATAAATGATCCAAAACCACTTCCTTGTGATGGAACTCCTTTATAATAAACAGTAAGGGAATCAAAAGAATTTAATGCTAAACTTACTCCTAAATTTATTGTTAAAATATCATTAGTATCTTGAGAAAAATTAATATTTGAATTATGAAATCTAACAGAATCAACAGTCATTTGAAAAGCCAATTCAAATTGTATTTGGTTAATATTTGACTGCGTTGAAATAAAATATGAAGTTACTGAACCCTTGATATATAAAACCGATGGGTCAATAAACCATTCAAATCTATGATATTTCAGGTCGTATTCCTTACCAATATTTGTTTTAGTTCCCTTTATTTTTTTTGAATTGTTTCTTTGGTCTGCTTTTGAAATTTTTTCTATATAATTTTTATCCGGTGGAGATATTTGTGAAAAAGCATTTTGAAAAAATAAGGAAAGGGAGAAAATTATAAGTAAAATAATTGCTTTATTGCTCATTTAAAAAAAATTAAAATAATTTGATACAAAAATATTTATTGCAAAAATACCTAATTTTTAAGACTTGATTTTAATAAGACTTTTTTACCCTTAAAAAATTATATTTTTCTATTCTAAAATAAATTTTTTATATTTGTTACCTATTTATGATATTAAACAATTTCATTATTAATATTTATACATAAAAATCATGGCAGAACAAATCAATTATAAGTTTGGTTTACTTTATTTCTATTGGTTAATGGCTGGTGCAGATGGAAAAAGAAGCACTAATAATGATGACCCTGAATGGATAATGATGCAAAAGATGAAAAAATTTGAAGAAATAACTGATAAAGAACTTGATGATTTTCTTCATAGAGATTTGGGGAAAGAAGAAGACCAAATTGAAAAAATATTGTTTGCTTTAGTTATCACTCATCACAGGGACAGAGTCAGAGCATTAGCATGGATGGATATTATTATGTTTGCTGATGGATATTTACACGATAATGAAGAGTATCTTTATAATAAAGTAAGAAATAAATTTGAAATTGATGAATTTGAAATTAAAAGAATGAAACAATATTTGATTGATGCAACTTCAGATTTATAAAAAAAGGTTTTACTGTTATTTTAGTGGAAGTGAAAATATTTTAATATTCAATAAATTCCAAATAG
>CAYLPA010000132.1:0-3615 GCA_964385385.1 uncultured Saprospiraceae bacterium
AATAGTAAATGCCCAGAGAGACGAACCTCCATAACTAAAAAAGGGTAGGGGTATGCCGATTACAGGAGCAATTCCTAATGTCATTCCAATGTTAATTGCAAAATGAAAAAATAATATTGACGCCACACCATAGCCGTAAATTCTACTAAAAATTGACCTTTGCCGTTCGGCAATAAAAACAATCCTAATTAAAAGTCCGGTAAATAAAACAATAACTACAAAACTTCCTACAAAACCCCATTCTTCACCGACTGTGCAAAAAATAAAATCTGTACTTTGTTCGGGAACAAAATTATATTTTGTTTGAGTTCCCTCTAAAAAACCCTTACCTAAAAATCCTCCTGAGCCAATAGCAATTTTTGATTGATTAACGTTGTAGCCTGCGCCTTTTAAATCTACTTCTTTTCCTAGTAGAACATTAATTCTTGTTCTTTGATGAGGTTCTAAAACATTTTCAAATACATAATCGATACATAAAATAAAACCTGCCGTAACTATTAAAATGCTAATAAGAGTTAAAATATTTTTTTTGTTTCTTTTGATTACAATAAACATTAAAGCTATAATCCCTGTGAGTATTGCCAATAAAACTATTTTATGAATTAATAAAGACAAAATAAATAAAATAACTAAGAGCAATCCAATAATCAATATGTTTCCTGATAAACCTTCGCGATACATTACAAAAACAAAAGCAGTAAAAACTAAAGCTGAGCCGGTATCGTTCTGAAGATAAATCAAAACAGCAGGTATTGCAAACAACAAGACAGTGTAGAATTTAGTTTTAATATTTTCCATTTTTATATTAAGAGTGCTAAGGTATTTTGCTATGGCAAGATTAACTGCGAACTTTGCAAATTCTGATGGTTGTAAAGCAAAACTACCAATTTCGAACCAAGATTTAGAGCCGGAAATTTCTTTTCCTACAACCAAAACTGCAATTAATGCTATGATAATTATTGCATAAATCAAGTAAGCAAATGATGAGAAAAATTTTGAGTCAACTAATAGAATAATTAATCCTAAAACTATTGATGTTGCAATCCAGATTAATTGTTTTCCATAGTTTTGGCTGAAATCAAGAATGCTTTTATGTTCTTCATTATAAGCGGAAGCATAGATGTTTATCCACCCAATAAAAACAAGGCACAGGTAAAGAACAATCATTACCCAGTCAATGTTTGAAAATATGTTTTTTTCTTCTCTCAATTTTTTATTGGTATAAAATTAGCTTCTAAAATTCTTTTCTCGACTAATGGTCTTGTTATGGTATCTGTCAAAAATTTTTCAATCATTAAACTAGAAATTGGAGCTGCCCATGTTCCACCGAATCCGGCATTTTCAACATAAACAGCAATAGCAATTTTTGGATTATCTTTAGGAGCATAGGCAATAAATACCGAGTGGTCATCTCCATGAGGATTTTCAGCAGTACCGGTTTTGCCGCAAACTTTTATTGATTTTATTCTTGCTCTTCTTGCAGTCCCTCCTTCTTTGTTAACAACAGAGTACATTGCTTCGTTTACAACATCAAAATATTTCGCATTAACTGAAGTGAAATGTTTAGTAGTAAATTCAGCATTTATTTCACTATTTTTTCCGATTGACTTAATAAGATGTGGAGTATAATAATAACCCCTGTTTGCAATAATTGCTGCTAAATTTGCCATTTGAAGAGGAATAACTTCAACTTCTCCTTGACCTATAGAATTTGAATAAATTGTGCTAAAAGCCCAACGTCTTTTTCCATACCATTTATCATAAAATTCAACACTAGGGATTACTCCTTTATTACAACTCGGCAGGTCAATTTGTAGTTTCTGTCCCATACCAAAACTTAAAACATGAGTCTTCCATTCTTTAAGACCAATGCGACTGTCAATAAAATTATTTCTTGATTTTCCTTGCTGGATAATTTTTTTATAAACAGCATAAAAATATGGATTACAGGAATATTGTATTGCTTTTGAAACGTTTGTTGGAGAAGGATGATTATGGCAATTGACCAAGTTTTTATTACAAGGAAAACCTGTATTAATATTTATCACACCTTCTTCTAATCCAACTAAAGCCTGCACAATTTTGAAAATAGAACCCGGTGGATATTGAGCCATCAAAGCCCTGTTGAATAAAGGTTTTAAAGGATTATCCTGTAATGTTAAATAATTTTTTGACCTGATTCTTCCTACGAGTAAATTCGGGTCGTATCCGGGTGAAGAAATCAAAGCAAGAATTTCTCCTGTTGAAGGTTCAATAGCAACGACACTACCGATTTTATTATTCATTAATAATTCGCCATATTCCTGAAGTTCTAAGGAAATTGTAGTGTTCAGTTCTTTTCCTGCTATGGCAGAAACATCAAATAATCCATTGTGAAAACTTTCCTTTTCACGGTTAAAAACATCAACCGAAATAACTTTTACACCTCTTTTTCCTCTTAGGGTTTCTTCATAAGTTTTTTCAATTCCGCTGATTCCAATATAATCTCCGGATTTGTAATATTTGCTTGTGTCGATTATTTTTTGATTAACCTCGCCAATATAACCAAGAAGATGTGCTGCTATTGGTTTTGAATATTTTCTTAAAGTTCTTGGCTGTAAGAAAAAACCGGGGAATTTATATATCTTTTCCTGTATAAATCCTGATACTTCTTTTGAAATTTGTTTTTCAAAAATTGATGATTTTCGATTTGAATATTTTATCGCCTTTACCATTTTCTTATTATAATCTTCTTTGCTAATGCCAATCAAATGACAAAGTTCAGAGACATTAATGTCTTTTTTTACTTGTCTTGGAATTACCATTAAATCATAAGTTGCCTCGTTGTAAACAATTAGTTTTCCATAGCGGTCATATATTAATCCACGTGCAGGATAAATAGTAATATCACGACGAGAATTATTCTCGGCGGAAGTTTTATAGCTTTCGTCAATAATTTGGATGTAGAACAAGCGAAATATAAATATTATACCAATTAGTAGAAAGATGGCATAAATTACATATTTCCTGTTTGAAGAAATTTTTATTCTCATAATAAATAGAGAGAGAAAATTAATATATCTTTACAAAAATAGATAATTTGTATTGGAAAACTTTAATTATGTTTGTTTTTAATTGATAAAAATTTTATATAAAAATCATGAATATATTTCTTAAAAAAATAATTTTTCTTTTAATGGTTTTCTTACTTCCATTAATGATTTTTGGTCAATTCAAACCAAAGAATAATCAGAAGGGTGGATTAACTTCTGAACAAATGGACTTGAAAAAACGTGTTACTTATCAAACTGACGGGATGCATTTTTCGGACAGAGAAATAATTAAACTAAGCAAAATCCTCAGAAAGATTGAATTTTCAAAAGAATGGAAACAAGCTAAAGCAAAAGGTGACAGTTATGCTCATTTGACGAAAAAAGAAAAAAGGATTTATAAAAAGATTACTCGTAGGCAGGGCAAGGCAAAAAGAAAGATGAACAAAATAATGCAGAAAAAGAAGATTCCTAAAGATAAGAATGCCCGTAAGCAATATAAAAAGAATTTGAAGGAAGCTGAAAAATTTAATAAACCTAAAAGGAAGAAAAAAACTTGGCGTTCCAAAAGAAAAACTTGCTAAGA
>CAYLPA010000132.1:3715-7406 GCA_964385385.1 uncultured Saprospiraceae bacterium
CTGTTTAGCAAATTCTTGTTTAATAATATTCTGAAAATATTGAATTGAATGCATAAAAATTATTCTTTAATAATTCTAAATATACTAAAAAAATCTATCTAGTATTTGTTCATAAAGTCAAACCATTTTTGAAATAAAGCACCAAATAACAAAAAACAAAAAACAAATAAATTCCAAATATCAATGTTCAAAACAGCTTTGAATGTTGATATTTTGGTCATTGAGATTTATTTGAAATTTGATGCTTGTCATCTGTGATTTTTAATATTTATATTAACTATCGGACTTTATAGACAGACATTAATTAATCATATCCATTAAATATTCTCCATATCCACTTTTCAGTAGAGGTTGAGCAATTTTTTCCAGTTGTTTAGCATCAATAAATTTCATGTGATAGGCAATTTCTTCAATACAACCGATTTTCAATCCTTGTCTTTCTTCAATTATCTGAACATATTGACTTGCCTGCATCAGCGATTCAAATGTGCCTGTATCAAGCCATGCAGTGCCTCGACTGAGAATTCCAACTTTTAGTTTGCCTTCTTTTAAATATTGCTTGTTAACATCAGTGATTTCATATTCGCCCCTTGGACTTGGTTTAAGATTTTTGGCAATTTCTATAACTGAATTATCATAAAAATATAAACCGGGAACAGCATAATTTGATTTTGGTTCTTTTGGTTTTTCCTCAATAGAAACTGCATTGTTGTTTTTATCAAATTCAACAACTCCATAGCGATGAGGATCGTTAACATGATAGGCAAACACTACTCCACCCTCAGGGTCACTATAATCCTGAAGCACTTTCATTAATCCTGTTCCGTAAAAAATATTATCTCCGAGAACAAGAGCTGCTTTATCGTTTCCAATAAATTTTTCGCCGATTACAAATGCCTGAGCTAATCCGTTTGGGATTTCCTGAACGGCATAACTAAAAGAACATCCTAAATTTTCACCGTTTCCGAGTAATTTTTCAAAATTCGGTAAGTCATAAGGTGTTGATATTATCAAAATTTCTCTGATGCCTGCCATCATTAAAGTTGACAATGGATAATAAATCATTGGTTTGTCATAGATTGGCATTAATTGTTTGCTGACAGCGAGAGTTAAGGGATGCAATCTTGTTCCTGAACCACCGGCGAGAATTATTCCTTTCATAATTATGATTTTTATATTATTATTTAGAGTATTTCGAGTGCCTAAAGTACTTAGAGTGCCTAGAGTACTTTAGTTTTCAAGTTTATTAATTTAATCAATTTCAAGATCATCCAGTTCAATATCTTCTTCTTCGTCAAATATTTCAAACATTGGCTCTTTAAATCTTTTAGTAGTTATTCTCTTATCCAAAGTTAAGAGTAAAGAAGGAAGAAGCAATAAGTTTGATAAAACAGCAACCAGTAATGTAAATGAAATTAAATATCCCATTGCTTCTGTTCCGCCAAAAGTTGATTGTGTAAAGATAGCAAATCCAAAGAACAGAACTATTGATGAGTAAATCATACTATAGCCTGTTTCTTTCAAGGCTTCAATAACAGATTCTTTAATATTCCAGTCCGAAAGTTTAAGTTGCATTCGATATCTCGAAAGAAAATGAATTGCATTGTCAACCGATATTCCCAGAGCAACGCTAAATATTAATATTGTTGATGGCTTTATGGAAATAGCGAAAAATCCCATTAATGCAGCAGTCATTATTTGAGGAAGAATATTTGGAATTAAGGAAATTCCAACCATTTTAAATGAAGTAAATAATAATGCCATTAAAAGAGTAATTGCACAAATTGCAATTATCAAACTGGTTAAAAGGCTTCCAACAATATAATCAGAGCCTTTTAGGAAAACAACGCTAGTTCCCGTTAATTCAACATCATATTTTTCAGGATTGAAAATTGAATCGATTTTTGGTCTAATGTCGTCTTTGATTCTTTGAATATCATTTGTGTTTAAATTAGCCATGTGAACTGAAATCCTGGTAACCTGAAGATTTGTATCTACAAAAGAATTCAAAATAGTTTTTTTATCACTTTTAAACTTCGGAATATAAGAAAGTATAAAAGCTTTTTCACGACTGTTGGGCAAAGAATAATATTCTTCTTTTCCATTGTAGAATGCCTGTTTCGAAAACTTAACAACTTCTGCTATTGAAATAGGTTTTGAGAATTCGGGATAGGTTGCCAGAGTGTCTTGTAGTCTGTTGATACGTTTAATTGTAGCCAAACTCATAACTCCTTTTTTCTTTTTGGTGTCAATAGAAATTTCAAAAGGAAGAATTCCTTTTAATTCTTTTTCAAAATAAAGAAGGTCTTGATACATCTTTTCTTTTTGGGGCATATCATCTACAACACGCCCTGATGTTTTCAGTTTTGTTATTCCATAGATTCCAATTAATGTAAAAGCTATTGAAACTATATATATTGCAGTTCTTCTGTTAAGGACCAGAAAAACAATTTTGGCAAGAATATTAACAGTGAACTTGTTTTCAAGGTGTTTAAGATGACGAGGTTTTGGGGGTTTGATATAGCTGTAGAATATCGGAATAAGAAATATTGATAAAACGAAAACAATCATAATATTTATTGAGGCTATCAAACCAAATTCAACAAGCACACGGTTGCCTGTTACAATAAAAGCTGCAAAACCTGTTGCTGTTGTTAAATTTGTCAGGAATGTTGCGTTACCAACTCTTTGAACTACTCTTGATAAAGCTTTTATTTTATTGCCATGAAATTTGAATTCCTGATGATATTTATTTAAAAGGAAAATACAATTTTCTACACCGATTATTATTATCAGAGGAGGTAGTATTCCTGTAAGAATAGTAATTTCATAATTTAATAATACCATTATTCCGAGCAACCAGATAACACTAATAATTACAATAATTAGCGGAAATATTACAGCTTTAAATGACCTGAAAAATATTAATAATGCTATGGATGCAATTAATAATGAAAGAAAAACAAAGAACAATAACTCCTTTTGAATTTTCATTGAAGTCATTGACCTGATATATGGCATTCCTGAATAATGAACTTCAATATTATGTTTTGAACCAAACTCATTTACTAAACTCTCCAATTGTAAGATTAATTCATTCCTTCCCTTTTTGTTTACTGCACTTTTACTAAGAGTGATGCCTAAAATTGTAGAACCGCTTTCTTTGTTAAAAATAATCCCATCATAAAAAGGTAGAGAGAAAGCTATCTTAAGCAGGCTATCTAACTCTTCTTGAGTTTCAGGTTTTTTGTCAATTACTAATTTAAAATCAAACTTTTTTAAAGAATCGTTTTTTACCAGTTGATACATTTTTGCAATAGACATAGACTCCTGAACGCCTTCAACTTCTTTAATTTTATAAGTAAGGTCGTACCAATCATTGAAAGCATCCAGTTTGAAAATGTTTTTATCTTTAATACCCACAAACAAAACGCTACCATCTTGTCCGAAGGTTTCGATGAATTTATCGTATTTGATAAATGTAGAATCTGATTTTGGAAGCATCTGGGCAAACTTGTATGACATTTCAACTTTTGAAGCTTTATATGCCA
The DNA here is from genome assembly GCA_964385385.1 of uncultured Saprospiraceae bacterium. Classification (GTDB taxonomy): domain Bacteria; phylum Bacteroidota; class Bacteroidia; order Bacteroidales; family CAYLPA01; genus CAYLPA01. The sequence continues at coordinate 7,267 of CAYLPA010000132.1, forward strand.
TAAAAGCTGTAACCAAGATTATTGCAATCAAGATTCCCAATCTGTTTCTTAAAATAAATCTAACTAAATATGTCCACATGCTCATTTTACAGAATTATATCTTTCCAATTTTTTTGAATTGTCAAAATTAATATTTTAAT
>CAYLPA010000133.1:0-7339 GCA_964385385.1 uncultured Saprospiraceae bacterium
TTTTTGCTTCTTCAGGAAAAGTTTTCACAAGTGAAGTATAACGAACTTCAGAGAGTAAAAATTCTTGGAACTTGCTCCAGTCTGGTTCTTTAGAATCTAAAGTAAATGGATTTTTGCCTTCAGCTTCCAACAAAGGATTATATCTGTAATTATGCCAGTATCCGGCTTGAACAGCATTTTTTATTTGTTGCTGGCTTTTCCCCATTCCTGCTTTTAAACCATGATTGATACAAGGAGAATAAGCAATAATTAAAGATGGTCCGGGATATGCCTCAGCTTCTTTGATAGCTTTAAGATATTGAGATTGACTTGCTCCAAGAGCAACCTGAGCAACATAAACATATCCATAAGTCATAGCCATAGCTCCAAGGTCTTTTTTCCTGATTTGCATACCTGCTGCTGCAAACTTAGCAACTGCACCAACTGGAGTAGCCTTCGATGCTTGTCCACCAGTGTTTGAATAAACCTCTGTATCTAAAACCAAAATATTAATATCTTCACCCGAAGCAATAACATGGTCTAAACCACCGTATCCAATATCATAAGCCCAACCATCTCCACCAAATATCCAAATAGACTTTTTAATAAAATATTGCTCAAATGCCATTATTTCTTTGGCCAAAGGATTGGATTCATTCTTTAATAATTCAACAACTTTTGCTGATGTTTCAACTGATTGTTCTGTGTTTTCTTTTGAATCAATCCATTCTTTAAAAGCTTGTTTTATTTCATCCGACAAATTACTGTCTAATGCTTTAGTCATCTTTAAAGTAATTTTATCTCTGATTTTTTTAACACCAGTTGCCATACCATAACCATATTCTGCATTATCTTCAAACAATGAATTTGCCCATGCAGGACCTTTACCACTTTTATAATTTTCACAATATGGCGTTGAAGGAGCTGAACCTCCCCAGATTGAAGAACATCCAGTTGCGTTGGCAATCATCATTCTTTCTCCGAATAATTGAGTGATTAATTTTACATAAGGAGTTTCACCACAACCGGCACAAGCTCCTGAAAACTCAAATAATGGTTGAGCAAATTGGCTATTTTTAATGTTCTTTTCTTTCGGAAGAATATCATCTTTATAGCCTACTTTATAATTCATATAGTCCCATCTTTCGATTTCTGCTTCCTGAGTTTCGAGATGTTTCATAACAAGTGCCTTGTCTTTTGCAGGACAAACATCAACACAGTTTCCACAGCCAACACAATCAAGAACACTAATCTGAATTTTAAAATTAAATTCCTTTATTGGTCCCTTACCTTGTTGGAAAGGAGTTCCTTCAGGAGCATTTTTAACTTCTTCTTCGGTTAATAAAAATGGACGGATTGCAGCATGAGGGCAAACACAAGCACACTGATTACATTGAGTACAATTTTCGGGTATCCATTCGGGAACACTAACGGCAACTCCTCTTTTTTCATATTGAGTTGTTCCTGCAGGAAATGTACCGTCTTCTCTTCCAAGAAAAGCACTAACAGGAACATCATCACCATTGAGAGAATTAATTGGCTCAACAACATTTTTCATAAATTCTGATAAGTCTCTGTTGTCAATAACTTCTTTTATTTCAATAGTTGCCCATTCTTTAGGAATAACAATTTTTTCAACATCTTCTCCTTTATCAACAGCAGTAAAATTCATTTTAATAATGCTTTCGCCCTTCATTTTATAAGTTTTGCTGATGGCGTTTTTCATTTCTTCAACTGCTGTTCCGTAAGGAATTACTTCTGAAACTTTAAAAAATGCAGATTGCATAATTGTATTTGTTCTATTACCTAATCCAATATCTTCTGCAATTTTTGTTGCATTTATAATATAAAACTGAATATCATTTTCAGCCAAATATTTTTTCATATGATCTGGTAATCTTTTTTTAGTTTCTTCAGCATCCCAAAGACTATTTAAAAGAAAAATACCTCCTTTTTTCAATCCTTTAAGCATGTCATATCTATCTAAATATGCAGACACATGACAAGCAACAAAATTTGGAGTATTTACATAATAAGTTGACCTGATTTCGTTATCACCAAATCTTAAATGGGAAACTGTGTTTCCACCTGATTTTTTTGAATCATAAGCAAAATAAGCTTGTGCATATTTGTCAGTACAACCACCAATAATTTTAATAGAATTTTTGTTAGCTCCAACAGTTCCGTCACCACCAAGACCGTAGAATTTTCCTTCAAAATTTCCTTCTGAAGTAACGCTTATCTCAGGTAACTGAGGCAAAGATTGATGAGTTACATCATCATTAATTCCTATAGAAAATCTATTTCTAGGATTAGATGATTTTAAATTTTCAAATACTGAAATAATTTGAGCCGGTGTAGTATCTTTAGAGCTTAAACCATATCTTCCACCAACAATCAAAGGTTTATTTTCTTTATCATAAAAAATATCTCTAATATCTAAATAAAGAGGTTCACCGTTAGCACCGGATTCTTTTGACCTGTCTAATACGGTAATTTTCTTAACTGACTCTGGATATACATTAAAGAAATATTTCTCTGAGAAAGGACGATATAAATGACAAGTTATTAATCCTGTTTTTTCGCCTTTTTCATTAAGATAATCAACAACTTCTTTAATAGTTTCAGTTACTGAAGCCATTGCGACAATAATATTTTCTGCATCCTCAGGTCCATAATAAGTAAAAGGATGATATTCTCTGCCTGTCAATTTAGCGATTTCCTGCATATAATCTTCTACAATATCAGCAACAGGTTCATAGAATCTATTTGCAGATTCTTTTGCTTGAAAATATATATCTGGATTTTGGGCAGTTCCTCGAGTAACAGGGTGTTCTGGATTTAATGCTCTATCTCTAAATTCTTGTAAAGCTTCATAATCTACCAATTTTGCCATATCTTCTGTTAGTGGAGCTTCAACTTTTTGAATTTCATGAGATGACCTGAATCCATCAAAAAAGTGAACAAAAGGAATTCTTGATTTAATAGCAGCCAAATGAGCAACACCTGCTAAATCCATAATTTGTTGGATGCTACCAGTTGCAAGCAAAGCAAATCCTGTTGGTCGTGCATGATAAACGTCAGTATGGTCACCGAAAATCGAAAGTGCATGACCTGCAATACTTCTTGCACTAACATGAAAAACTCCCGGCAATAGTTCACCAGAAATTTTATTCATATTAGGAATCATTAGCAGCAAACCTTGTGATGCGGTAAATGTTGATGTTAATGCTCCTGACTGAAGCGAACCATGAACAGCTCCTGATGCTCCTCCCTCGGATTGCATTTCAGCAACTTTTACTATTTCATCGAAAATGTTTTTTCTGCCATTAGCTGCCCATTCATCAATATATTCTGCCATATTTGAAGATGGTGTTATTGGATAAATAGCTGCTACTTCGCTAAACATATAAGCTACATGAGCTGCAGCATAATTACCCTCACAGGTAATATAATTCTTTTTATTTGTCATGATATTTATATTTTTTTATTCTTTTAGAAAAACTATTTTTTTAAAATTGTATATTTTTAAGAATTGCGAAAGTAAAAAAAAATTTTAAACTATTTTATGACATTAATTAGTATTTATGTTCAATATGAAATTTCTATAATAATTGCTTGATGATGAATTATAAATTAATTCTAAATTTGCTTTATGAACAAACTTGGAAATTAAAAGATAAGGTTTGGATTAAAAGATAATGCTCTTTGTAATGAGTTTGTCTTTTAATGGATATGTCCATCCATTTATTATATTTAAAAAATAATTAGGCTTAAGCTAAAACGCATTCAATTTTTTGTTAATTTTATAGAGTGAATATAAATTGGAGGTCACATTTTGTTGCCTCCAAATCTGATGCAATGGTAAAGATATTTGGTATTATATCAAAAAATAAGTAATTTTGATAGTAATTATTTTGATACTTTATTAGATTTCAAATGCACTAATTCTGATTAATCATAAAAAATCAGAAATTATTATGTAACAAACTTGATAAAAACAAACACATTGGTCATTTTATAATATTATTTCATTTAAAATTTACTTATGAAAAAGATAATTCTAACATGTATCGTTTCTTTCTGCACCGTATTTCAAAGTATTTATGGTCAAAGCTTAAGCTATGATATAATATCATACAAAATTGTGGCAGATTACAATTTAAGTGAGAAGTCAATAGATGTAAAAGCTTTTCTTGAAATTGAGAAAACTGAAAATTTAAATAATTTGAAGATTTTACTAAGTCCTCATGCATCATTAAAATCGGTTACAATGAATAATTCATTAGCGGAAGTCTCTCGTCTCTCTTCAAAAAATGATACTTTGCTCCTTGAAATACCTGAACAATGTAAGAATAGCGAAAAAATAAATATCGCATTTGAGTATATTCTACCTGCTGATTCATTTAGTTACGATAGCATTATTTTAATCCGAAGATATGACCACTGGTATCCAGTTCAATATGATGATAATGCAAGTATGGAATTGGATGTTAAGTTACCCAAGAATTATTCAGCATTTGCAAATGGAGATGTAAATGTTAAAATTGACAGTAATAAAAACACATATAAGTATGTACATAATAATTTTCATTATTATGCACTCATGATCGCAAAATCAGATATTTTTGATACAGTTACTAAGAGTATTGATAATATCAATATTAATTTCCACTTTGTTTCTAATGATACTGTTGTTAATAATAAAATAATTAATCAAATTTGTAATTCTTTCTCTTTCTATAATAAATATATCGGGACATATAGAAACAAACAATTGACAGTAGTAGAAATTCCATTTAAAGGTGCTCAGTTAGTACAATCTTTAAGCACATTAGTTTTAATGGGCTCACCTTTCATCGAGTACTTTAAGATGGGTTATAATTGGGCTCCTCATGAAATTGCACATCAATGGTGGGGGGCAGGCATGTTTGTCAATTCAAAAACAAATTGCTATCGATTTCTTGAAGAATCAATTACTGAATACTTCTCTTTATTGTATATTGAAAACACATTGGGTGAGGATAGTTTCAGAAATCAGCTTGCAAGCCATCTGGAATTATATAGAGAAATTGAAAATGAAAATGAAAAACCTATTATTGACATTAAAACTGTTTCTAATCAAGAAGATGGGTATGTGATTTATCAAAAAGGCCCTTTGGTTGTTAATAAACTCAGGAATCTTATGGGTGATGATGATTGGAAAAAATTTATACAGGAAATTTATAATACATATTATGGGAAATTTCTTACCTATGATGGATTTATCGAGATATTGTCAAATTATGACTCAGATGGTAAAATTAGGAATGAGTTAAATAAATGGCTTTCCGAAACAGGATATACAGATTAACATATGAACGAAAATTTTCTTCCAGTATTTTCCTAACTTTGCCTCGTGAACTATCCCGAAAACTTTGAAAATAAAATAAGTTTCGATATTATTCGAAACATGCTAAAAGAAGCTTGTTTAAGTCAGCTTGGTGAAAAACTCGTTGATTCAATTCATTTTTCAGATGATTTTGAAATTCTCAATAAACTTATATCTCAAACCGAAGAATTCAGACAAATTTTATTGATTGAAGATGTCTTCCCTTCACAAAATTATATTGACCTTACTTCAGAGTTATTAAGATTAAATGTTGAAGGCACTTATATTGAAATTGAAAATCTTATTGACCTTAAATCTTCCTTGACTACAATTTCAGATTGTATTTTATTTATTAAAAAATTAGATGAAAATAAATATGAATTTTTAAAAGAATTAATAGAAAATGTTGAAATAGAAAAATCAATTATTAAAAGGATTGAAAAAATAATTGACGAAAAAGGCATAATTCGGGATAATGCCTCATCGGAACTTCAACAAATAAGAAAAGATTTAATAGCAAAACAATCAAATGTTGAAAAAAAAATAAGACAAGTTTTAAATACAGCAAAAAATTCGGGGTGGACACAAAGCAACACAGAAATAACTATTAGAAACAACAGGGCAGTTATTCCGATTTCTGCTACTCACAAAAGAAAAATCAAAGGATTTATTCATGACAAATCTTCAACAGGTTTAACAATTTTTATTGAACCAACTGAATTGTTTGAAACGAATAACGAAATCAAAGAATTAGAATTTGCCGAAAAAAGAGAAATAATTAAAATTTTAAAAGACTTCACTGATTTTCTTCGACCATTTATTTTTGATTTAGAAAACTCATATCATTTTCTCGGACTTATAGATTTTATTCAGGCTAAAGCAAAACTTTCTCTTAAAATTGGAGCTGTTAAACCAATCATAACTAACAAACCATATATCAATTGGATTGATGCAAAACATCCTCTTTTATATTTATCGCATAAATCACAAAACAAAAAAATTGAACCACTTACAATTAGTTTAGATGCCCAAAAACGAATTTTAATTATTTCGGGACCTAATGCCGGTGGAAAATCCGTTTGTCTTAAAACAGTGGGGCTACTCCAATATATGCTTCAATGTGGTTTACTTGTTCCCATGAAAGAATTGTCTGAGACTGGTATTTTTAATAAAATTTTTATTGATATCGGTGATGAACAATCTCTTGAAAACGATTTAAGCACTTACAGTTCACATTTATTAAACATCAAATATTTTCTTGATAATTCTGATGATAAAACATTATTCCTGATTGATGAATTCGGAACAGGGACAGAACCACGTCTCGGCGGTGCTATTGCCGAAGCATGTCTTGAGAAACTTAATAGCAAAAATGCTCTTGGAATTGTTACAACACACTATTCAAATCTAAAACTTCTCCCTGAAAAAGAAAACGGCATCATTAACGGAGCTATGCTCTTTGATTTGAAAAAATTACAACCTCTTTATAAATTAAAGCTTGGAAAACCAGGCAGCTCTTTTACTTTTGAAATTGCTGATAAAATTGGTCTTTCAAAAGAAATAATTGAAAAAGCTTCTGAAAAAGTTGGGAAAAAACAATTGGATTTCGACAAACAATTGATTGAATTGGAAATCGAAAAAAACGAGCTTCTTAAGAAAAATGCTGAATTAAAAGAAGCTGATGAGTTTCTATCTAAAATCATTGAGAAATATGAAAACCTTAATAAAGAGCTCAAAAAATCGAAAGAAAATATTCTAACAAAAGCAAAACAAGAAGCAAAAGAAATTCTTGACAATTCAAATAAGCTGATAGAAAGAACGATAAAAGATATAAAAGAAGCTCAGGCATCTAAGGAAAAAACAAAAGAATTAAGAGAGAAAATTGAAAAACAAAAAGAAATAATTAAAATTGAAAGCAAGCCAAAACCGGCTCAGAAAATAATAATTCCCAAAAAACTTCCAAAGAAAAAAACCGCTGAACCGATAGAA
>CAYLPA010000134.1:0-1749 GCA_964385385.1 uncultured Saprospiraceae bacterium
CCTTATGACGTACTAAATAAAAACGAAGCAAGAAAAGAATCTGAGGGTAACCCCTATTCTTACCTACATGTTACTAAACCAGAAATTGACTTGCCAGATGATGTTGACCAATATGCTCCAGAAGTTTATAAAAAAGGAGCAGAAAATTTTAAGAAATTATTGGATGATGGTATTTTTGTTCCGGATGATAAAGAGTATTTATACATATATGCTCAAACAATGGAAGGCAGAACTCAATACGGGATTGTAGGTTGTGCAGGAGTTGAAGACTTTATGAACAACGTAATATTGCATCACGAAAAAACATTGCCTTCGAAAGTTGAAGAAAGGAAAAACCATATCCGTGCAAGCAATGTAAATTATGAGCCTGTTTTCTTTACTTATCCAGCTGTTAAAGAAATTGATGAAATAGTTGCTTCAGTAGTTAAAGAAGAACCCGAGTATGATTTTATTACTGACGAAGGTTTTGGTCATCATTTCTGGGTAATTAGAAATCAAGAAAATATTAACAGAATTATTGAACTCTTTGCTGAGCTTCCAAATGTTTATATCGCAGATGGTCACCATAGAACAACATCGGCTGCTCTTATCGGAAACGATAGAAAAGAAAATAATCCTAAGCATAAGGGAAATGAAGAATATAATTTTTTCCTTACTGTAAATTTTCCTGACAACCAGCTTCATATTATTGATTACAACCGTGTGGTTAAGGATTTAAACAATAATTCAGAAGATGAATTCTTCGAAAAATTAAAAGATAAATTTATTGTTGAAGAAAAAGGAGAAGATATTTATAAGCCTATAAACACTCATAACTTCAGCATGTATTTTAAGGGTAAATGGTACTCCTTAACTACTAAAAAAGGAACATTCGAAGAAAATAATCCAATCGGTTGCCTTGATGTTTCAATAATGTCAGACAATATTTTGAATGAAATTTTAGGAATTGATGACCTTAGGAAATCTAAAAGAATTGATTTTGTTGGTGGTATCAGAGGACTTGGAGAACTAAAACACAGAGTTGACAACGGAGAAATGGCTGTTGCATTTGCACTCTATCCTGTTTCTATTGCTCAATTGTTTGATGTAGCAGATTCTGGCTGTATTATGCCCCCAAAAACTACATGGTTTGAACCTAAACTAAGAAGTGGTTTAGTAGTTCATTCTTTAGAAGATTAATTCTTTCAAATATACATTACTTGTTGACAATTAAAGCTTAATACATTACTATTTAAAGCTATGCTTAACTTAAAACTAAATATCAATGTCAATAAAAAATAATCTCGAAATAATATTAAATACTTTACCCGAAGAAGTAAAATTAGTTGCAGTTTCAAAAACAAAACCAAATAGTGATATTCTGGAAGCCTACAATTCTGGGCAAAGAATTTTTGGAGAAAACAAAGTTCAAGACCTTGCTGCAAAGCAATCCCAACTTCCTTCTGATATTAAATGGCATTTTATTGGTCATTTACAAACTAATAAAGTTAAATATTTAGCTCCTTTTGTAAATCTCATTGAGTCGGTTGACAGTCTGAAAGTTTTAAAAGAAATTAACAAACAGGCAGAAAAATATAACAGAATAATAAATTGCCTGCTCCAATTTCATATTGCATCTGAAGAAAGCAAATTCGGTTTTGATATTAATGAAGCTGAAGAAATTTTATCTTCTCCAGGCTTTAAAGACTTGAATAACATTAGGATTAATGGTGTGATGGGAATGGCTACTTTTTCTGATAATAAAGATTT
>CAYLPA010000134.1:1849-3942 GCA_964385385.1 uncultured Saprospiraceae bacterium
AAATGTGAAGCTGACTCAATTAATACTTTATTAATTCATTTTATTAACAACACTGTGAATGCTTCATCTTATTCATGGATGTTCGGTGATGGAGAAACATCAATTGAAACAAGCCCTTCGCATGAATATCAATCTAACGGAGATTACAATGTAACTCTTAATGCTACAGGCAACGGTGGTTCAAATACTTTATCAAAAAGCATTACTGTTCCTTTGCCGGGAAAATAGATTTTCAAATAGCTTTTCTATTATTCACATTTAGGTTTTATAGAAGAAACTAAATGAATAAATTAATTTAAGATTTTAAAACGAAAAATAATTAAGAAAGATTTAATCTGTTTAATATTTATAATCAACAATGGCTTCTGTGATATTAATTACATGGTCACCAACTTTTTCACAGAGAGCATAAAGTCCAGTATAAGAGATTCCTGCTTCATAGGAATAATCCTTTATGCATTGTGTATTAAAATGTTCATCTCTTAGTTTGTCTCTATAATCATTTATAGCATTTTCGGCAGCTCTGGCTTGGTCAATCAAAACATCGCTATATTCACTAAACAAGTTTTCATACATAATATCTAATGAATTTTGAACAAGTTTAAACATATTATCCAAATTATTATAAAGAGTTTGTGTAAACTTTGCTTTTTGTTTGTTTTTGTTTTCGATGTTTACAGCCATTTGCATACACATATCACCAACGCTTTCAAGGTCATCAACTATTTTTAGCATAGCTCTGATTCTTCGAGTACCCAATTCACTAATTTCACCTTCAGAAATGCGAGTAAGAAATTTAGCAATCTCAATTTCCATATTGTCAGTGATTTGCTCGTAGCGGTCAATTTTTTTATATAATTTTGAGAAATTTTTAGTCCGTTTCTCAAGTAATAAACTAGGAACAAATCCAAACATTTTGTTTACTCTTTTACCAAAGTTAGATATTTCACTTTGAGCTTGAGCCAACGATATTTCAGATGTTGAAAGCAATGCTGAGTCAATATATTTTAATCTGAATTCTTCATCTTCATCTTCTTTTTGAGGAACTAACTTTTCTGCTATTTTAACAATTAAAGGAGTAAAACCAAAAAGCAAGGCAGTATTTAAAATATTAAATGTCGTATGAAAAGCCGAAAGCGCAAAAGGTTTAACTGAATCAACAACAAAAGGAGAACTTCCATTGATTTTTATTGTTAACCAATCGATACAATTTAAAAACGGGAAGAAAACTATAAGCAGCCAAATTACACCTATCACATTAAAAACAAGGTGAGCTCTTGCTGCCCGTTTTGCAGAAGTATTACCAACCATAGCAGCAATATTTGCAGTAATGGTTGTTCCGATATTTTCTCCTAATATCATAGCAGCAGCCATTTCAAAAGGAATAAAGTTATTATAACAAAGTACTAAAGTTAAGGCTATGGTAGCACTTGAAGATTGAATTACTACAGTAAGGATTGTTCCTACTAAGACAAAAATTAAAATTGAGCCATATCCGAAATTTACATAGTTTGAAAGAAAATTGAAAAAATCAGGATTGCTTTCTATATCAGGAACGTTAGATTTTAGGAAGTTTAAACCTAAAAACAAAATTGCAAAACCTATTAACAATTCTCCCCATGATTTTCGATTTGAATTATTAGAGAAAAATAAAGGAAAAGCAATACCAATTATAGGAAGTGCAAGAGCACTTAAACTAAAATTTCCAAAACCTAAAAGTGTTATTAACCAAGCAGTAACTGTTGTTCCAATATTTGCTCCCATAATTACTCCAACAGCACCAACTAATGAAATTAATCCTGCATTAACAAAACTAACAATCATCACAGTAGTTGCAGATGATGATTGTATTGCAGTAGTTACAAAAAAACCAGTAAAAACTCCTCTTAACCTATTTGAAGTCATAGAAGCAAGAATACTTCTCATTTTACTACCGGCAACTTTTTGAAGAGATTCGCTCATAAGTTTCATTCCAAATAGAAACAATCCTAATGAGCCAACTAAAATCAGTATTCCGCTAATAGTATCTACAAATTTCATTTATACAAAAGATTAAGCTTGCAAATCACATGAATAATTATTTACAAATAAAT
>CAYLPA010000134.1:4042-7256 GCA_964385385.1 uncultured Saprospiraceae bacterium
ATTTATACAAAAGATTAAGCTTGCAAATCACATGAATAATTATTTACAAATAAATGATAAATAAACAACTTATTCCAAAATTTTTATTTGTAAGTATTAACAATTTATTAACAAAGAAATATTGTTTTAAAAAAAACAATAATATTAAATATTTTATTAATAAAATATTTAATATTGCAAGCATAATAAATATTAATTTATAGGTATTTATCAATTTATTTTAAATTTTTACTTAGCTTTATTTTAGTAAAAACAATAAATTTTATTAATTTTAGAAATGGAAAATTTATACATAGTTTTAGTTGTAGTATTATTTGCTCTTGCAATATCCGATTTAATTGTTGGAGTAAGTAATGACGCTGTTAATTTTCTTAACTCTGCCATAGGTTCCAAGGCAGCACCATTCAAGTTAATAATGATTATTGCAGCTATTGGAATAATTGTAGGAGCAACTTTTTCAACAGGAATGATGGAAGTTGCAAGAAAAGGAATATTTCATCCTGAGAACTTTTTCTTCAGCGAAATAATGATAATCTTTCTTGCAGTTATGATAACCGATGTCATACTTCTTGATTTATTTAACACATTCGGCATGCCCACATCAACAACTGTTTCAATTGTATTTGAATTGCTTGGTGGTGCTGTCGCAGTAGCTTTAATAAAAGTTTCAAACGATTCTCAAATAGTTGTTGATGGCGTTTCCCGATTAGGCGAAATGGCAGATTATATAAACTCCGAAAGAGCATTGTTAATAATCTCAGGAATACTCCTATCGGTTGTTATTGCATTTACAGTCGGAGCTATTGTTCAATGGATTACAAGGTTAATTTTTTCATTTAGTTATAAAAAAAGCCTGAGATACTATGGAGCTATTTTCGGTGGAATTGCTATTACTTCAATAACATATTTTATTCTTATCAAAGGTTTGAAAGGTTCAACTTATGCTTCATATGAATTAGCAAACGGAGAAATTCTTAAAGATTGGGTTAAAAATAATACAGGCCAAATCCTTCTTGTAAGCTTTTTAGCTTGGGCAATTCTACTTCAAATATTACAATGGATATTCAAACTAAACATACTAAAAACAATAGTATTGGTTGGAACATTTGCTTTGGCAATGGCCTTTGCCGGTAACGACCTTGTTAACTTTATTGGTGTTCCTTTGGCAGGATATGAGTCATTTAAAGCATTTATTGCCGAACCGGGTGCTAATCCTGACTTATTCTCAATGGCAGTTCTACAGGGAAAAGTAAAGACTCCTACCCTATTTCTTCTTATCGCGGGTTTGATTATGGTTGTTACTTTGTGGACTTCAAAAAAAGCAAGGTCAGTTGTTAAAACAGAACTTAACCTAAGTCGTCAAGATGAAGGAAGTGAAAGATTCGGTTCTTCATTTCTTGCTCGTTCCTTAGTTAGGTCATCAAGCAATTTTAGCTCAGGAATTAGCAGAATAATACCATTAAGCATTACTAAAGGAGTATCTAAAAAGTTTGACTCTTCTTCATTTAACGAATATCAGCGTAGCCTTGGAAATAATGCACCTGAATTTGATATGCTAAGAGCATCTGTAAATCTTGTTGTTGCAAGTATCCTTATTTCTCTTGCAACTTCAATGAAACTACCTCTCTCAACAACATACGTAACCTTTATGGTTGCAATGGGAACATCATTAGCAGATCAAGCATGGGGTCGTGAAAGTGCTGTATATAGAATCACCGGAGTGCTTTCAGTTATTGGTGGTTGGTTTTTAACTGCATTCTCTGCATTTACTGTTGCTTTCGTTATGGCAAATTTAATTAGTTATGGAGGAATCTATGCAATAGTTGTATTAATTCTAATTGCATTATTTGTTGTTTACAGAACACATATTATTCACAAAAGAAAAACTAAAAAAGCTAAAAAAATCTCAGAATTATCTGAAGAAATTGAAATTAAGGATGAAAGTATATTGCAACGTTGTACTAATAATATTATTGAGACTTTAGGTTCAATTTCTACGCTTTACAATTCAACATTAGAAGGATTAATTAATTTTGACAGAAAAAAGCTGAAAAATGCTGATAAAGCCGTACTTGAACTCAATAAAGAAGCAAAACTTCTTAAAGATAATATTCCCGGCACAATTAGGAAGTTAAGATTAGATTCTGTTGAAACCGGCTATTATTATGTTCAGGTGCTTGATTATTTAAGAGAGATTGCACATTGTTTGACTTTTATTTCAAAACCTGCTTTTACTCATATTGACAATAATCATAAACCTTTAATCAATATTCAGAAAGAAGAATTAAAAGAACTTAGCTTGAAAATGTCGGAACTAATTTTATTAGTTATTGAAATTTTAAAAACTAAGGATTTTGATAAAATAAATGACGCTATTAATATACAGCATGAATTACTCAATCTTAATGATAATTTTAGAAAAGCCCAGTTAAAAAGAATTAAAAAAGATGGAGCAAGCACTAAAACTTCATTAGTTTATATTGGCATTCTTCATGAATCACATAGCATTGTTCTTTATGTTATTAATCTTATAAAATCACATAGAGATTTCATTAGTTTAACTAATAGTAATTCTTAACTTCATAAAATATTAATTATAAAGGGTGTTATTATTTAGCACCCTTTTTTATCTTTGATTTATGAATAATTCATTTTTAAGAAATATTAAAATCATATCAGGAGGACAAACAGGAGTAGATTTGGCAGCATTGGATTTTGCTATAGAAAATAATATTTCATGCGGTGGATGGTGCCCAAAAGGAAGAATAAATGAAGATGGAATAATCCCTGACAAATATCCTTTATCAGAAACAAAATCACCAGAATACACTGAACGCACAGAGATGAATATTAAAGACTCTGATGGAACTTTAGTACTTTATTCGGGAAATATTGACAGCGGTACAAAATTCACTCTAAAACGAGCTATGGAGTTACAAAAGCCATTTTTCTCAATAGATATTAAAAATGACCTTGATACTATAAGCATAAAACAATGGATGAAGACTTATAACATCAAAATAATCAATATTGCTGGACCGAGAGAAAGTAGCTCACCCGGGATTTATAAATTGGTTTATGAATTTTTGAAAACTAATATTTTTTTATTTGGCCTTAGCATCTGATATGTTTTAAAAACCTGTTTTGTTTTAAAAATTGTCACTAGCATCCGAAAGTCTTAATTTTAATAAGCCCTTAGAATCCCATATATTTG
>CAYLPA010000135.1:0-7205 GCA_964385385.1 uncultured Saprospiraceae bacterium
GTTCAAAATGCAAAGGCAAAACAACATTATTATCTTGTCCTTCATTTTTCTATACATTGTGTGTGCCCAGCATGAGCAAGTACACACCCATTCGCAAGTATTAGAATAAATTCTAAAAATACAAATATTTATTCAGAAACTTAAAGAATGGGTAAATTTTTCCAGAGGGTGAAAGTTCCTTACAGGCGGGAGTAACGTCTCGAACTGTTAGTAAGTCCCGCTACTGCACGAATCCTTTCGTGTGGCTTAATAATTATTATATCTTTAAATCGTTTCTTGTAAATACATCTAAACATCCTACAAAACAAAACTAATAAAATAAACTCCCTCAGGATTTTGTAATTGCAGCTTATAAAACAAAGTTAATAATAATTCTTTTTTTCTTTCTTAATTTGTCAAGCTTATATTTTAAACTCTTACCATACGAAAGGATTCGTACGGGAGCGGGGTGCTGGCTTTATTTCTTTTTGGGTTTTGGATTCAGTTCTTTATCTTTAATACTTTCAATTATTTTGATACTTTCTTCTTTTGGTAATTCTTCTGGCATTGTTCCCCCTAGTTCTTTAATTGTTTGTCTAACCTTTTGGCCTACTTCAAAATGAGTTTGATTTGCTTTTTTCTTGCCTTTTATGTTTTCTCTTTTTAGTTTTTCTTCAGTTTGAGTTGCACGGAAAAGGTTAGCTGCTAATTCAGTACTTCCCATGTAGTCAAGAATATTCTGACTTTTCTTCAATCCCTTTTTTGCATGTATATCTTTTGCCCCTAAACCATTGTATAACCCCATATAACCATGATTCTGAAATACTGCATATTCCCATGGTTGAATAACACCTGCTTTTTTTGCAGCATCTGCTAATTGCTTATTATGTTCAGCCATTTCTCTTCGCAGAAAAAGGCGTTTGTCATCTTCATTTTGAAGTTTTTCAAAACTTTCTTCTAAAACTTCTTGTTTTCTAGTCTGGATAGCAAAATATGTCTGTCCTAAAGCGACAACTTCTTTTGAAGAGTCTGCGTTTTGAACAATAAGATAACATGCATATCTTGATAGATGTATGTCTCCGATATCTCTTTTTGCTCCAGAACCAATTTTAACCAATTTCTCTATTCGGGGAAAATGGTCATCAGGTTCTTGTCCAGAGATTTTGCAGGCTTGTTTTGCTTTCTCAATTACATTTAGAAATTTATCCCATTTTATATATTCTAATATTGTATATAGTTCTCTAGCACTCCAAAATTCTTGTCCAATTTCATTAAACTGTTTTATTTCTTCAAATAGTGTTTTATTTTTCATAATATTATTTTTTTGCAAGTTAGCAAAAGTTAATCAAAATTGAAATTGGGTTTTGTGGCTTGCACACAACGGTTGAATAAAAGCAATTGCTTTTATTTTTATTATATTTTTTCTCAAAGTTAAATTATTCCTCCAATATAGCGGAATAAAGTAATCCAGTTGCGAACCCGCCATGTTTTATAGCCGTTATTATACACCGTTTTTCTTTATGTCTCTTATATAAGTAATTATCAAATTGTCAAATATTTTAGGATATGATGTATTAAATGGTTGTTGGATTTTTACAAGATTATTATTCTTTATGAAATTCACGAAATCGTACGTCTTTTCAATTATATGATTAAAATAATCATTTTCGTCTATCTTCTTTAAAGTGGGTTGCTTCAGTTTTCCAGTTTTGTCTATGAAGTTGAAAGGTTCTTTTTGAAAAAAAAGTATTGTGTATTGTCTGTCAATAGGAGGAATTAAATCTGGGAGAATATGAGCTAAAGTTTTTGAATTCCCAACAATTTTTGAATTTGATTTAGATACTATTAAGTCAAAACAAATTTCATTCAATCTTTTAATGAGAACCATAAATTCATTTTTCTTAATGTTTTCAATTTTTAGGTGTCTAAGATTTATTAGTTCATTCTTATTTAATAAAATACTTTTTTGGAAATCTTTATAATCAACCATTTTAGTCTTAGTGTCACCCATTCTATGCATTCCCCATGACGTTAGTGTTGCATAAATCATTTCTAAATGAGTGTTTCCGAGAAATTCGATTTTTCTTTCAGATAAAGCGCGATTGTGAAAATGCAAAGAAGGCCCACCAAAAATATTCCCAATGTTTTTTGATTGGTCAAGATATTTGATAAAGTTTATTTTTAATTTATTATAATTCGTTTCTGTGGAAATCATAAATCAAATTATTTATTTAACCCCCGCTACCCCACGAATCCTTTCGTGTGGCTTAATGATTATTATATCTTTAAATCGTTTCTTGTAAATACATCTAAACAATCTACAAAACAAAACTAATAAAATATACTCCTTCAGGATTTTGTAATTGCAGCTCTTAAAACAAAGTTAATAATAATTCCTTTTTTTTCTTAATTTGTTATGGTTATATTTTAAACTCTTATCACATGAAAAGATTTGTGCGGCAGCAAGGGTGTTGGCTGTAGTTTTTAGATTATATTCAGTTCCTGTCGATATATTAATGGAATATCAAATTTTTGTCTTTCTGTTTCTTTTAAATATCCTAATAGTTTTAAATATTTAAGGAAGCTTTCATATAATTCTTTGTCAATACTAAAGTTTTTAAGCTTTATGTCTCCATATCTTGAAACGCCACTAGCATGATTCCTTGAATTCATATACCTGAAAAGTACTTGATATTCCCGACTTTTTAATAATGTAAAAATGTTTTTTAATTCGTCTTGTTGAACCTTTTCATAAGTTAATTTAACTGCTTCATTACAAAATATATTAAACGAAATGTTACCATTAAATTCTGATTGTTTAATTTTATTGTCTCGGTCTGGGTAACAGGTTGTATTTATTTCGTTTTGACTCTGAATCAATTGATTGAAAAAGTATATTAGTAATCTTGGGTTTATAAAGTTATTTGCATCTCTCAAATATGTAAATATCCATTCATCTAAATTCAAAGGCTCACCAATATCAATTATATCTGGGAAAAACACTCTAAGATATTTGTCAGATATTGTGTAATTAAGAGGCCTAGATGTATCTAGTGTTAATTTAGCCCTTTTCTTTTTCAAAAATAAAGAAATAAATCGATTCAAAGTATTTTGGTTTTCATGCTTGAATTTTCTGTGTTTACCTTGAATTGCTTCATCGAAGAAGTTCATTAAAAATGAATTAAAATTGTAAGTTATATATTTGTTATGATTTAATCTAAAAACAAGAAAATTCAAAGTTTCACCATTATCCCATTTTAATTCAATTAATCTATCTTTAACCTTATCGTATTCAATTTCTGAATCATATGAATAAAACAAGTCAGTTCTTAAAAACATTGTAGGAATAATTGAATCAAAGAGACTTATTTCTTCAATACAATCAAAAAGTCCTTGTATATATCTCTTTTGGAGGGAGTATTCCTCCTTTTGAACAAAATTATCGATTCTATCAATTAAAACTAGCGCTTTCTTATTATTAGATTTATAGAATTTGTTTATTTCATAAAACAGTTTATTTAAGACTAACTTTTGCTTTTTTGGTTCAATTCTAATTGAAGGAGCAGCTTCAAAGTCTTGACCATTAGCAGTAAACTTTATTGATGTACTAATTGTTTTTAAGAAATCACTAATATCATACAAGTTAAACCTCTCTTTTAATTCAGAAACTTTTGTAATTTCTTGCATAAGTTCATTATAACCAATTCCATCTTTATGATTTTCTTTTATGTCTTCAATTAGTTTAGTTAGTAAAAATAGAGCCCAAGAAATAGTTAATCTGATTCTACTGTCTTCAGAAAATTTTTCTACATCAAGATATTCATCATCAAAACCAAAAGCGTCATTAATCGATATTATAGAATACTGCTCTTTGTTAAAGAAAATTTCAGGAATAAATCCCTCTGTCAATGCCATAAAAAGTGCACTTTTACCGGCACCTTTAGGAGACAAAACATAATTATATGGATTTTTAAGGTATTTTTTAATTGTAGAAGTGGTAAAGAAACAATCTTTTAATAAAGGGTCTCTTTCTCCTTCTAATCTTCCAAATGATATATTAATCAGTTCATTCGAATCAAAATAAATTTCAGGCGTGTTCTTGATTTGTTTTTTTTCTGTCATTTGTAATCTTTTTCTTTATGCTATTGTATTATTATTCCAGCCAACTTGTAAATAAAAGCAATTGCTTTTATTTTTATATAAATTTTCTCCCAAAATTAATAATAATTATTTAATATCCAATAATCTAATAGGTTTTTTTATTTTTTGTATGTGTTTATTTGATACGTGAGTTTAAATTTTTGTAGTTTCGTACAAGTATAAAATTTATTCTCAACAAAACATTTTTTATGCTTTTAGAAAAACTTAAAAATTACGAAATAATACTTGCATCAAAATCTCCGCGTAGGCAATTTCTTCTTAAAGAACTTGGAATAGATTTCGAAACTGCCGAAATAGAGATTGATGAGAAATATCCCGATAATTTGCTTCGAGAGCAGATTGCATTATATTTATGTGAGCTTAAAGCAAATGCTTTTAAATTTGTTAATAATAATGAGAAAACTCTTGTAATTACTGCCGACACTATTGTTTGGTTCAATAATCAGGTTTTAAATAAACCAAAAGATTTTGATGAAGCTGTTGAAATGTTGCAAAGATTGTCAGGAGAAAAACATCAGGTTTACACAGCTGTTTGTTTGAAAACTAAAAATAAACAAAAATCTTTTTTTGCATGCTCAGATGTTTATTTCAGAAATTTAACAAAAGAAGAAATATACTGGTATGTTGAAAATTGTAAACCTTATGATAAGGCGGGAGCCTATGGAGCTCAGGAATGGCTTGGATATATCGGAATTGAACGAATCGAAGGCTCTTATTTTAATGTGGTTGGTTTGCCAACACAAAAGCTTTTTGATGAGCTGATGAAGTTTATTGAAATAGAGTCTGTATAGAAAGTCCGCTGACTGCGTTACGCTTGTATAAAAATTCAGTCATTTACATGAGTAAACTCCTGAATTTCTATACTTCGCAAGCCTTGTCAGCGAAATTCTATCCCAGACTTAGAGTTTAAGGAAAGACACAAATAATGAAATTGGAAATTCGGGAGCAGAACAAATTTCAAATCATAATTAAAAAATAATATGTCTAACACCTTAGATCGAATACGCAATGAGCTTTCTCAAAACCTTGCCACCCATTTAGGGACGGGGGAAAGCAAGGGTTTGAGAAAGCGGAGTGAATAGGTAAATTTAAAATTAAACATAAAAAGGAATTATTATTTAAACCAGAAAATTTTCTTCCTTTCCCCGACCCTAAAGGGAGTGAAGAAAATTTAGCTTGGAGCAAACATTTGAGAAATGTCAGATAAATCAAATTTCTAACGACTGAAAGACATCCGCAAGGATCACAATTAAAAAAAAATAACTAATTTTAAATAAATTTTAAAATCAGCCTTTCCCCATCCCTAAAGGGTGGGCTGATTTTTAGAGAGTTCTCCCTTTAGTCCCGATAACTATCGGGATGGGGAAAAATTCACTGAAAATTAAAATTTGTTGGGTTTTATTGCAAACACTAAGTAGCTGGAAAATAAATTATTTAACTATAAAAATTATACAAATGAAAAAACTTATTACAACTACTATTTTTATTCTTTTTGCATTTATGGCAAATGCACAATTTTGGAGTCCTGTTTACATAGACACAAATTTTTATGACTTCAGAGATATTGTGTTTACTCAAAGCGGCAAAGGCTTTCTTGTTGGCGAAAGTGCAAACCGCATTTATTTTTCTAATAATGGTGGGATAAGCTGGAACTCCAACGATACAATAAAAGGAAAAGGAGTTAATGCAATTTGTTTTCCCACTGATTCAATTGGAATTGCTGCGGGAAGCGATGGAATAATTCACAGAACAAACAATGCAGGATTAACTTGGGATTCAATTGAAAAACCGGCAAACGTAGCATTATTTGGAATTTATTTTTTGAATGTTGATACCGGATATGTCGTTGGAAAACAAGGGAAAATTTATAAAACTGTCAACAGTGGTTATAATTGGACTGCTCTTTCATCAGGAACAACCGCATCTTTATGGGACGTGTATTTTATAGATAAAAACATTGGAATTATAGTTGCCGATGGCAGAATTTTAAGGACAACTAGTGGTGGAAATACTTGGTGCGAAATTCACATAGATAATATTAAACAATATAAATCAATAGATTTTGTTGATAGTTTAACCGGATATATTGCCGGCTCTCTAGGCGAAATTTTTAAAACAACAGATGCAGGTCTAACTTGGACAGACATATTTTTAGGAGCAGATAACAAACATTTTAAAGGAATTTATTTTGAAAGTATGAGTTATGGATATGCTGTTGGATTATCCGGGATTATGTATCGCACACTCGATGGTGGCAAAAACTGGCAGAGCATTGTTTCAGGAACAATAACCCATCTTGAAACAGTTTATATTCATAATAATGATACTGCTTTTGCTTTGGGTGAAAACGGAACCGTACTTATAAACACTCAAGCAAGTGGAGTAGGGGAGATGAAAAATCCGGAATTCCAAATAAACATATTTCCTAATCCATCATCAGGATTGATTGTAATTAAGATATTAAAGTCTAAAGGAGAAAAGATTGAAATTGGAATATTAAATTATAGAGGACAAGAAATTTTCACAACTTACGTTACTTCCAATCAAAACGAAATACTTATTCCTTATGATTTGAGTTATCTTTCTAAAGGAATCTATTTAATAAGAATTAGAAATTCCAACAGCATTCTTACGAAAAAAATAGTTTTACTATAAATCTTCAGTTTGTGAAGCAGGATTTTTTGGCTAAATATTATTTTGATGTGCTAGTTAAAAAAATCCTGTCTTTGTATTAATTCATCATAATAATCCTGAAAGGATGGAATGTAATAGCACAGGGCGAAGTATAACGCAGCCCTGTGGAATATAACAATAATTTATGTTAGGGCTGAAAGCCCGCCAGGTATACTACTGCAGACAAGTCCAACAATGATGAATTGCCAATTTTTTTTAAAGAATATAATATAAAATACTTTTTTTTAATTCAAAAAACTATACAAAAAATACAGCAACCATTTTGTCCATTTGAAAGAATGCTACTAAAAATAGCAACCATTTTGTCCATTACACCAAATTTTATAATTAAATAAATTCTTCTTTCAACAATTCTACAACTTTTTTATCAA
>CAYLPA010000136.1:0-5604 GCA_964385385.1 uncultured Saprospiraceae bacterium
TAAATCAAAATCTTCATTAACTCAATCAACCAATAATCTTCATCTTCAAATACTCTGCAATCTGCACCGCATTTGTTGCAGCTCCTTTTCTCAAATTATCAGCAAAATCCACAAATTAAGAGTGTTTGGATTTGAATTGTCCCGGCGTATTCTTCCAACAAAAACTTCATCTTAATTCATTTGCCTTATGTTGTAATTCAACGGATGTGAAATCATTTTTCAAATTGGATAATCCATCTTCCCAGTCAAAATCAAATTCTTTGTCATTTTTGTCTTTTGTCTTATATTTTTTCATTAAGAAATCAATATAATCTAAAACTTGTTTCTGGATTTGTTTTGGTAAATTTTCAAAATCAGATATAAAGGATGATATTTCCATCTTTGCTTTGTTTTCTACAAATTTAATTAATTTTCCAATTTTATAACTGAAACATTAATTTTTTTATAAAATAATCTTCTCCTTCAAATACTCCGCAATCTGCACCGCATTTGTTGCAGCTCCTTTTCTCAAATTATCAGCAACTATCCACAAATTAAGAGTGTTTGGATTTGAAAAATCCCGGCGTATTCTTCCAACAAAAACTTCATCTTTCCCTTCTGCATTTATTGGCATTGGGTAAAGATTCTCTTCAGGATTATCCTGAACAATAATTCCGGGAAATTCGCTTAAAAGTTTTCGGACTTCGTCCAAATCAAAGTCATTTTCAAACTCAATATTAGCAGAAATTGAATGTCCGCCGGTAACAGGAACTCTAACCACTGTTGTCGTTATTTTTAAATCAGGAGCTTTAAAAATCTTCTTTGTTTCCTCAATCAATTTTATTTCTTCGAGAGTATAATTGTTTTCAGCAAAATCACCACCATGAGGAATAACATTTATGTCAATCTGGTGAGGATAAACTTTGAAATCTGGAATGTTTTTTCTTTCACTCATTAATTGATTAATTCCTTTAATTCCTGAGCCGGTAACGGATTGGTAAGTTGAAACAACAAGTCTGCGAACTTTATATTTCTCATGTATGGGAGCCAACGCCATCACCAATTGAATAGTGGAGCAGTTTGGATTAGCAATTATTTTTGTGTCTTCAGTAATTTTTGAGGCATTTATTTCAGGAACAACCAAAGGAATTTTATCGTTCATTCTCCATACTGAGGAATTATCGATTACAAAAGTTCCCTTTTCGGCAAATTTTGGTGCCCACTCTTTTGAACAGCTTCCTCCTGCCGAAAATATTGCAATATCAATTTCCTTTTGGATAGCTTCTTCAATGCTAATTACTTTAATTTTTGTTCCGTTAAAGTTTATTTCTTTGCCTACAGATTTTTCTGAGGCAACTGCAAAAAGTTCATCAATTTGGAAATTTCTTTCTTCTAAAACTTTTAACATAACGCCACCAACCAAACCCGTAGCTCCTACAACTGCTATTTTCATAATATCAATAAAATATAAGTTTAACAAAAATACGCAAAATAAATTTTAGTGAATTTATATCAGCTAAATATTATTTTGAGGTGATGGAGAAAATTAGCTTGCACATATTGTCTTTTAGTAAAGGGGACTTCTAATAAGGTTTGTGAAGTGGTCGTCATGTTTTTCTACTAAGGTTTATTATCACAAAATAAGGTTTTGGGATTATGCAGAAATCATATAATAACACATTATCACATTAGTATAAACCTTATGACTAAAAGTAATCCATCTGGATTTAATCTATTAACCTTAGTAAAAAGAAAACAGTCTGCAACCTTACGACACTATGTTAGTCCGTCTGGATTACCTTATTTTTTTCTAAGTCTTGTTTATAATGTTGAACAAACATTTGTAGTTTTTCGAAAAACTCATGTTCTTATTCCAAGCTGTTAGCTTTAATTTAATTTAATTTCCATAACATCAAAATAATACTTAGCCTTTATATCTAAAAACATTTTAAGGGACTTCTAATTATTCTTGAACAATATCGGCAGGAAGCTGCCTAATAAATCCTTCTTCCAAAGAAATAATTGTTTCAGTATTTGTTATTTCAACTATTGATTGAATTTTTTCTACTATGATTTTTTTTAGATGTTCATTATTTTTTGCATAAATTTTAACAAACAGAGAATACTTTCCTGTTACATGATGACATTCTACAATTTCAGGGATTTTTTTAATTTTTTCAAAAACATCATAATGAGTATCAGAAGCAATAAGATTAACCTGTAATCCTATATAAGCACAAGTCAAATAGCCCATAGCTCCATAATCCAAAGTGAAACGCGAGCCACTAATAATTCCAGCTTCTGTTAACTTTTGAATTCTTTGGTGTATTGCAGCTCCAGAAACTTTACACAATCTTGCTACTTCAAGATATGGCATTCTTGCATTTTTTGTTATTTGTAAAAGAATTCTTTTATCCAAACTATCAATATGAAATTTTTTATACATTATTTTTAGATTTTATTTACGTTTTTTACAAAAATAGCATTTTTATCTTTTATTTTTAAAATCATTCAATCATTTTAATTACTATTTAACACTTTTATAAAAGTTATTGTTTCAATTTGTAATTTTGAAGAATTAATAACAAAAAAATAATAAGAAATATGAAACATGACCCAGCAACTAAAATTCAAGAGTTAACTCAATTTGGTGAGTTTGGTGGAGTAAATCCATCAATAACTGATTCTTCAACATTTACATTTTTAGGAACAAAAACAATGGAAGACACTTTTCATGGAGATGCAGAAGGTTGTTTTCTATATTCACGACATTGGAATCCAAGCAACAAATATCTTGCTGATGCACTTTCAGCTATGGAAGGCACAGAAGCCGCTTGGGTAACAGCATCAGGTATGGCTGCAATAACTTGTGCTATTTTACAACTTTGTAGTGCAGGAGACCATTTTATTGCCAGCGAAACTATTTATGGTGGTTCTTTTGCCTTTTTTCAAAACTATCTTCCAAAATTTAATATTGATGTAACATTTGTAAACATCACTGACTTAGACGCTGTGAAAGCTGCTATCAAACCTAACACAAAACTTATTTATACTGAAACAATGACAAATCCACTTCTTCAAATTTCGGATGTGCCAAAGCTTTCAGAAATTACCAAAGCCAATAATCTAAAACTTTTGGTTGATAACACCTTTACTCCTATGATGCTTAATCCAATCAGATTTGGTGCTGATATTGTCATTTATAGTATGACAAAATACATCAATGGAAAAAACGATTGTGTTGCCGGAGCAATTTGTGGCTCACAAGAATATATCGATAGTTTATCAAGTGTGATTGACGGAACTGCTATGCTTTTAGGTCCTGTACTTGACCCTTTGCGTTCATCAAGTATTTTGAAAAATTTACACACCCTTCATATCAGAATGAAACAACATAGTAAAAATGCTATGTATCTTGCATTAAAATTCAAAGAAGCAGGATTGAAATTTAATTATCCAGGAGATCCTGAACACCCACAACATGAGCTATTAAAAAGCATGTTAAACGAAGAATTTGGTTTTGGTGGCATGATTGCTATTGACATGGAAACTGAAGAAAAAGCATCATCGTTGATGGAAAAAATGCAAGCTGCAGGAGTTGGTTATTTAGCAGTTAGCTTAGGTTATTTTAAAACTATATTCAGTAATTCAGGAAAATCAACTTCATCCGAAGTGCCTAAAGATTTACAAAAAGGAATGGGACTTTCAGCGGGTTTGGTTCGTTTTTCTGTTGGTCTTGATAATGACATTGAAAATACCTGGCAGATGATTAAGAAATGTTTAGCTGAGATTTAGTAGTCTGATAGCTATTAGGAAATCGTTATTATAAAACTACTGTTCAAATATTCAATCTTTTGAGTATTATTAATTTTTCTTTTAGTAATAATATAGTAGATAAAATTCTTGAATTTTATCTACTATTTATTTATTAATGGTATAATAATATAAATCTTGAATCTTGATATTTCCATCATTACTTGATACATTCCGACGAAAATGTCGGAACACTCATAATGACTAATGCAAATTTGCTTACTTCTTGCTAAACACCGAATACCGAATACTGAACACCGAATACCGATTACTGAACACCGATACTATCTCCCCTTTACTTCAAGAACCTTGGTGTATTTTTTTAACGACCTTAAAACGATATAAATCAATAATCCAATAGGCAGAATAATTTGCCAATGCTGTGTAAGCATAAATTCATCATTATAAAAATAATGTTTTAGAAAATCAACGATAGAAAAAGAAAGAATGCTTGCGAAAAAACCGCTATATTCTCTTTTCAGAACATTTTTTGTTGAGAAAGATAGTTCTGATTTTTCCCATTTGTTAAGCTTAGGAAAAAAAGCAGGAACATTTTTAGCCCATTTCAAATAATCATCTCCAAATTTTTTCCTAAGAAACATTTCCTCAGCAAACATTATTCTCTCATAATAAACCCAGAATAAAAGCGAACAAATTATAACGAACCAAAAATTTCCTACAAAAAGAAATAAACCAAACCACATTAGAAAATTCCCTAAATACAAGGGATGACGAACAACAGAATAAATTCCTTTGGTGTTAAGTTCTTCGGCAAGCTGTCCTTGTTTTGTATTTCTTCCCGACGTTCCTATAGGTGTGGTTGCAATTGTTATAACTCTAATAAACAAACCAAAAAAACAAATTAACAAACAAGCCATGCTCCAATAAATATTAGTAAACAAAACAAACTCATCTTTAGAAAACATAATCACTACAACTGCAAAAGCATATAAAATCAAAGGAATGAAACTTCTTCGTTTAAACAACCAATTTCCTGAATTATCGAATTCTTCTATTAAAGCCATATTTATTAATTTTCGGCAAATTTACAACATTCTTATTTTATTCCTTAACTTTACGTCATAAATAAAATCGTAAACTCTAATCAATAAACAATAAAGACATGATTTCAAGATTCAATCTTAAACAAACAGAAATAGACGAAATAATCAATAAATGTGAAGTTTGCATACTTAGCATGATTGACGAAAACAATTTGCCCTATGCATTGCCTTTTAATTTTGCTTACGAAGATGGCATCATTTATCTGCACTCAGCTCCTGAAGGAAAAAAAATAAACATCCTTGAAAATAACAACAATGTTTGCATATCATTTTCTACAGATTATAAAATGTATATTCAAAGTGAAAAGCTAGCTTGTAGTTTTAGCATGAAATACCGAAGTGTATTGGTTTTTGGAAAAGTTGAGTTTTGCGACCATGAAGACCTTGAAATGAAACAAAAGGTTTTGGATTTATTTATGAAAAAATATTCTTCGGGTATTGAAGGATATAAATACAATCCACCTGCATTGAAAAACGTAAAAATGTTTAAGATTGTTCCTGATAAGGTTGAAGGAAAAGCTTATGGCTACTAAAATGCCTTAACTGTTTCTATTTTACTCAGTATTATTCAAAATTGTTCGATTGTTAAAGTCTGAATATTTCTACAATTTCTGATTAATTTTCTTATATGCCCTTTTATGCCTTATATGGTTCAGTCTTATAAACTGCCTTCTGAATTAAGCCAAAGATTGTAAACACAAAAACTCCAATTGCAATTCCTAATATTCCTCCACAAATAACATCAAGA
>CAYLPA010000136.1:5704-7185 GCA_964385385.1 uncultured Saprospiraceae bacterium
AAACACAAAAACTCCAATTGCAATTCCTAATATTCCTCCACAAATAACATCAAGAGGATAATGAACTCCGAGATAAATTCTGCTGTAGGCAACAACTGATGCCCAAAGAAATAATAAGGGAACTATGTATTTAACTTTTTTTGATAATACGAAAGAAATAAAGGTAGCAAGTCCAAAAGTGTTTGCTGCATGAGAAGATACAAAGCCAAACTGTCCACCACAATGGTCTTTCACAAGATGAACCAAATGAGATATTGCAGGATTATGACAGGGACGCAATCGTTCAAAAACATTTTTGAAACAATGCACTGAAATCTGGTCGGTTAAAGTAACTAATATTGCAATAAGAATTAAAATAATCCATCCTTGTTTTTTATATTTCTTAAACACAAAATATAACAAAAGAATGTATAATGGAATCCATATTAGTTTATCACTCAGCCAATACATCACAAAATCCCAAAAACAATTATTGTTTCCATTCAGGAAAAGGAAAAGGTCAATATCCCAGTTTACGATTTGTTTAAGCATTTTCTCGATTTTAAAATTAATTACAAAAAAACAGCAAGTGCCTAGAGTTTGGAATGCCTAAAGTATTTATTTAAACATAAAAAATTATTTTCTTTCATAAATTAAATAAGTATAATCATATTGATTTTTTTCATCGGCTTTGAAATTTTCCTGTTCAATTAAATTCCATTCATCAAAATTAATTTCAGGAAAAAAAGTATCAGCTTCAAAACTTTTATGAATTTTTGTTAAATATAACTTATTTGCAAATGGTAGAAACTGTCGGTAAATTGAACCACCGCCAATGATAAAATTTTCAAGTACATCATCACATTTTTCTATAGCATCTTCAATTGAATGTGCCATAATACAAGAATCGAAATTATCATTTTTATCGTCAGTTATTACAATATTTTTTCTGTTGGGCAATGCTCCTTTTGGCAAAGATTTATAAGTTACTTTACCCATTACAATAACATTTGCTGTTGTTAATTTTTTAAATCTTTTTAAATCATCGGAAAGATAGCACAAAAGTTTATTATCTTTTCCTATTCCGTAGTTTTTAGAAATTGCAACAATTATGGATATTTTTTTCATTATAATTTTTTAAATTTACTAAATCGATATTTCGCCTTTAATATGTGGATGTGACTGATAATTTACTAATTCAAAATCATCAATCTTAAAATCAAAAATATTATTAATCGAAGGATTTAATTTCATTTCAGGCAAAGAAAATGGTTCTCTTTTCAACTGAAGTTTACATTGTTCAATATGATTAAGATAAATATGAGCATCGCCCAAAGTGTGGATAAATTCTCCTTCTTCCAAGCCACAAACCTGAGCAATCATTTTTGTCAGGAGAGCATAAGACGCAATATTAAAAGGCACACCAAGAAAAATATCACAACTTCGCTGATACAGTTGACATGACAATTTTCCATCGGCAACATAAAACTGGAAAAGCACAT
>CAYLPA010000137.1:0-4126 GCA_964385385.1 uncultured Saprospiraceae bacterium
CAACAAAAGAAGTAACAGTTTCGCGGAGTTTGAGATTATGTAGTTTTATGTTTGGTGGTAGTTTTTCTTTAATTATTTGTACAAATTCTAATATCAAATTTTCACTTGTAGGCTGGTAGTTAACAAGTATCAGATTGTTAAACAATTCGTTTATTTCATCAAATTTGTTGTATTTTTCTTTTACAACTGCAGCGTTTAAAACTAACGAATGATCAAATTTACTTATAACATTTTTGCGAACAATTTCTTTTAAAATATTAAAATCCAGCACCATTCCTTTTTTGGGAGATTCCTTATCTACTAATGGATTTCCAATTACCGTTACAAATAATTGATAAGAATGTCCGTGAATGTTTTGGCAAGGTCCATCATAACCCAAAAGTGCATGAGCCATTTCAAATTTAAACTCTTTAGTAATTCTGATTTGTGTCATTTTAGCTAAGTTATTTAATAAGTTTTTTGTAGTAATTAATTGATTTAGTAGGATTTTGAATTTTTAAAAAATAAATGCCTTTTGGTAAATTTTCAGTATTTAAAAGTATTCTGTTATTATTTCTTTTCAATGAGATATTTGTTTGTTTTCCCATGATATCATAAAGCATTATGTTGAAATTTTCATAGAAATCAATGTTTGAAAAAGAGATTGTACAATAATCATTAACGGGATTGGGATAAATAATTATATCATTTACAGAAGAATTTTTAATTACTGTTTTTGAAGGTGTTCCCCAAATTAGATTTGTATATTCGGGGTGGTCAATAAAAGGATTTCTGTTTCCTTGAATAGAATAAACAGCATTGTTTCGGTTTAATTCTTTTGTGCTGACCGTATCATCTTGGTGCCATTGAAGCAACATTATCAAAGCCCAGCTTTTAATTTCAGCACCATTAACCATGTCGTTGTTAAGCCAATTAGAATCTTCGTTGAAATATCTAACAGTCATATAAAAGTAAGTTCTGGCAAAATCGCCTTTATATTCGTCGATAGGCTCAAAAACAATTCCCGAATAACCCAATGCACTTGAACAAGGACCTACTTTACTTCCGTTTTGAGAAGTCCATGTTGCATTAATAACTTCTCCGTAAGGATAATTACTTCTTCTTCCGTTAACATAACCATCAGTAGGGTAAATATGAAAAATGTCGGAGGACATGGGAGATTTATCGTTAAACCAACTCTTGGGCCAGGAATGTTCCCTGTTATAACAATCTCCTTCCTGTGCATAATTTCCACATTTATCTGTTACAAAAATGAATTGATAGGGAGGAGTTCCCCCAGGTATATCAGAATACATATCCCAAACTTTGTTATTTGGTTTTTTATCTGTTGTTTGATGATGAGTTATTAGTGAGCTATAAGAAACCACTGTATGGTTATCAATAATATTATGAAGGGCAGTTTTTAAAGCTGTTTCGGTTAATCCCTGGGCATTATTATAATATCCGGGAGGGATTTGAGAATATCCAAATATTGTTATGAAAAATATTATAAGTAAAAGAAATTTTTTTTTCATCAAAAATTAAGTTTAAGCATTAAATAAGAGTCGTTTTCCTTTAACGGTTTCATTAAGTTTTCCGTTTTCAAAGACTAAATTTCCGTTGACAAAAGTATGAGTAATTTTTGAATTAAATTTCTGTCCTTCCAAAGGCGACCAGCCACATTTATATAAAATATTCGATTTGTTAACTTCCCATGGTGAATTTGTGTCAACCAAAGTCAAGTCGGCATAATATCCTTCACGAATAAAACCACGATTTTTAATGTTAAAGCAAATAGCAGGATTATGACACATTTTTTCTACGATTTTTTCCAAAGAGATTTTTTTATTATGAAAAAACTCAAGCATTGCAGGCAATGAATGCTGAATGAAAGGACCTCCTGAGGCGGATTTAAAATATGTGTTTAGTTTTTCTTCAATTTTATGAGGGGCGTGGTCGGTTGTGATAATATCTATTTTATCATTTAGCAATGCTTCGAAAAGTGCTTTTTGGTCGTTTTCGGTTTTTATTGAAGGATTCCATTTTACTAAGGCTCCCTTTTTTTGATAATCTTTTTCGTTGAACCAAAGATGATGAACACAGACTTCAGATGTGATTTTTTTGTTTTTTAATTGGATTTCGTTGTCAAACAAATTGGTTTCTTTGGCTGTTGAAAGATGTAAAACATGCAAACGGGAATTATGTTTTTTAGCAATTTTTATTATAAAATCGGAAGATTTAAAACATGCTTCTTCGCTACGGATTAAAGCATGGTTTTCAATTGGAACATCTTCTCCGAACTTTTCTTTGAATTTTTTAATATTGTTTTTTATTATTGTTTCATCTTCACAATGAGCTACTATCAGCATTTTTGATTTAGAGAAAATTTCATTCAAGACCTCCAAATTGTCAACAAGCATATTTCCTGTTGAAGAGCCCAGAAAAATTTTTATTCCACAAGCATTTTCAGGATTTGTTATTAAAACTTCTTTAAGGTTATCATTTGAAGCACCCATATAAAAAGAAAAGTTTGCAAGAGATTTTTCTGCGGCAAGTTTAAATTTATCTTCTAAAATTGTTTGTGTTAAAACGTTTGGAATAGTATTAGGCATATCCATAAAAGAAGTAACTCCACCGGCAATTGCTGCTTTGCTTTCTGTGAAAATATCTGCTTTATGGGTTAGCCCTGGTTCTCTAAAGTGAACGTGTGTGTCAATAATTCCGGGCAAAAGATATTTGCCTTTTGCATCAATTATTGTAGTTTGTTTCGGATTAATATTTTCTGGAGTTTCATCTTTTGTGAAAATATTAGCAATTTTTTCATCCTCAATCAATATTGCTCCCTGAAAGATTTTTCCTTCATTGACAATTCTTGCATTTTTTATATAAATCTTGTTTGACATAAAGAACAAATTTAATAAAAAAAGGTATAGGGAATACCTATACCTTAGTATTTTTCAAGAGTATAAAAATGTTAATTATCAACTCTTTCATATTTTTTAAACCAGCTTTTTATTTTTAAACTAATCACACCCAAAATAGCTTCTTTAAAAATACTTTTATTCATTTTTGACTCACCCAAAGTTCTATCTGTAAAAATTATAGGTACTTCAATAATTTTAAAACCCAATTTTGAAACAGTAAATTTCATTTCAATTTGAAAAGCATAGCCGGTGAATCTTATCTTGTCTAAATTTATGGCTTTCAAAACTTTTCTTGTGTAACATTTAAAGCCGGCTGTGGTATCTTTAATTTTTAAGCCGGTAACAATTCGAACATATTTTGAAGCATAATAGGACATTAAAACTCTTCCCATTGGCCAGTTAACAACATTAACTCCAGAAATATATCTTGAGCCGATAGCTAAATCTCCTCCTTGATTGGCGCATGCATCATAAAGTTGTTCAAGGTCTTCGGGATTATGAGAAAAATCAGCATCCATTTCAAAAATATATTCATAGCTTCTTTCTAAAGCCCATTTAAAACCGTGGATATATGCAGTGCCTAAACCCAATTTTCCTTTTCGTTCTTCAATGAATAATTTTTCTGGAAATTCTTTAATTAGAGATTTAACAATATCAGCAGTGCCGTCAGGAGAATTATCTTCAACAATCAGAATATGAAAATCTTTTTCTAATGAAACAACTTTACGAATTATTAGTTCAATATTTTCTTTTTCGTTATAAGTCGGTATAATTACTAAACAGTTTGACATTGTGTTTGATTTTAAAAAGCGAAAATAAGATATTTATAAGAAAGAAAAAAATAATTTTCATTTTACTGCGAAATAATTACAACGATTTTGAGATTGTATTATTGCTTATTATTTCCATTTAAAAGTATTCACAAGATGGTTAATGTCTTCTTCAATAAATTCTATAACAGGCACCAAAGAGTCATTGTTTGGAGTAAGATTAAAGTATAGAGCGCCTCTAACAAAATGATTTATGCTATCGGTCAAATAAAACTGATATGCGGAAGCTGCTTCTGAACCTTTGATATTATACAATAATCCAAAAACTCTTTCTTTATTATTTATTATTATATTTTGATTGATTGCATTTGCTTTGGGAATATGTTTGTTTGCGAGCTTTCTTGAATCTTCAATAAATTTATTAAGATTGTTTTCTATGGGCTTGTAGCTTAG
>CAYLPA010000137.1:4226-7080 GCA_964385385.1 uncultured Saprospiraceae bacterium
ATAGTAATTTTAATTTTTTTAATACGACGGTTGTCAGTTGCAATAATTTTAAAATGAAAATTCTGATATGTTATAATTTCGTTTTTTTCAGGTATTTTGCCTTCAAGTTCAAGAATTAAGCCAGCAATAGTGTCGGACTCGCCTTTAATATCATCGAAAACATAATCTTCGATACCAATAATTTTATACAAATCGTTAAGAGTTGTTTTACCTTCGAAAATATAATTATTATCATCAATTTTTGAGTAAATAAAATCGTCGGTTTCTTTATCAAATTCGTCACTTATTTCGCCAACAATTTCTTCGATAATATCTTCAAGAGTAACAATTCCGGAAGTTCCGCCATATTCATCAACAACAATAGCAAGATGGATTTTTTTTTCTTGAAATTCTTTTAGAAGCACATTAATTTTTTTGTTTTCAGGGACAAAAAAAGCGGGTTTCATTTTATCTATCCAATTAAATTCTTTTCCATTTTCTAAATAAGGAACTAAATCTTTTATATAAATAATTCCTAAAATATTATCAAAACTTTCTTTATAAACAGGAATTCGTGAAAACCCAGATTCAAGAATAATTTTTAGCAAATCTTTGAAATTAATTTCTTCGTTGATTGCAGTTACATCAATTCTTGCTTTCATGATTTCCTTGACATCAATGTCGCCAAATTTTACAATTCCTTTTAAAATCTTTTTTTCTTCTATTTTTTGTTGTGAGTCTTCTTTATTTGCAGTAATATCAATTGCTTTTGATAACTCATCAATGGAAATGTCAGGTGCTTTTTTTGAGATACGTTTGTCAATAATTGATGTTGAATTTACTAACAATAAACTCATAGGATGTAAAAATTTCAATAGTAATCTTATAGGGCTTGACATAAAATTTGCAAAAATCACAGCATTTTGAGTTGCATACATTTTGGGCATTATTTCTCCGAATAATAAAATAATAGCAGTAATAATAATAACCTGTATAATAAATCCTAAAATTTGATAGCCGGAGAAATCAAATGTTTTATTAATTATGAACGCTGAAAGAATTACAATCGCAACATTAATAAAATTATTAGCAATGAGAATTGTTGCTAATAATTTCTTAGGAGTTTCAAGAAGCTTAATTATTATTTTGTTTCTCTTTGTGTTATTATTTTTTAATTCGTGAAGTTGAGATGGGCTTAAAGAAAAAAAAGCTATTTCGGAACCGGATATTAAAGCAGAGCATAATAATAAAAACATTGTTATTATGAAACATATTCCGGCAGCTAAAGAAAATGGTTTTAATATAGAAGCAAACTGGATTAGAATATTTAATGAACAAGAGTCAAAATTTTCCATATAATTCAGAAATAATAAGTTTTATTATTTTTACAAAATTAATCAAAATTTAGAATATACATTTTTGTTGTTTTTAAATTAAAAATATTTATATTTACTTCATGGAACAATTTACACATAAGCTTAGAAAATATTTTATTTCAGGATACAGAAAACGCTCGTTGGAAATTCGAAATAAAGCAAAATACCTATTATATGTTGACATATTAGAATTTTTGTTTTTATTTATTTCATTCTTTTTTCTGCTTTTTTCTGAAAAACACACTTTTAGTATTATTGGACAACTTTTTAGTATTTTTCTAGTATTCTTGTCTTTATATTATCTTAGGATGAAAAAAGTTAAAATCGCAGGAAACCTTACAGCTTTATCTTTGCTTTCTTTTTATTTTTTCGCTTATATTATTAACGATTATTATTATCTGGAAACCATATCTTATTTGAGAATATTTGAATCGTTATCTTTTCTGTTGGTTGGTTTGTTTTTACTTGGTTTATTTGCTATCAAAAAATATCAAATATATATTTTTTCTTTTTCGGCTTTTGCACTTATTTTATTAGACTTTATATTTATTGTTACTAAGTTAAATGTTCCTTTATCAAATAGCATTTGGGTTTCTTTTGCAACATGCTTGGTTTTCTTTATTTTATCTTCATACATAAGCGTATTAATATTAATAAAATCAAAAGAATTGGTTGGAGTTGCAGAACGCGAAAGCTCTAAAAGCAAGTTCAAATACCGTTCGTTATATAAAAATTTAGAAGATGGATTTTTATATTCAAAATTCATTTATGACAACACTGGTAAACCAATTGATGCAATTTTTGTTGAAACTAATAATATTTTTGAAAAATTATGTGAGTA
The DNA here is from genome assembly GCA_964385385.1 of uncultured Saprospiraceae bacterium. GTDB lineage: Bacteria > Bacteroidota > Bacteroidia > Bacteroidales > CAYLPA01 > CAYLPA01. The sequence continues at coordinate 6,423 of CAYLPA010000137.1, forward strand.
TAGAAAAGAAGATTTTATTGGGAAAAAACTTTCAAATATTTATCCGGAAATTAAGGCTTATTTTATTGATTGGAAAGACTTTTTAATTAAGCTAAATGATGGGGGTCATCAGCGTTATAAAGTTTATAATAAATTCAACAAGCAATGGATTAACCTTCAAGCATATTGTCCTCAGGAAGGATATTTTGTTACCCTAATGAATGATGTTACTGAAATTGTTAAAAAGGATGAAAGGATTACGATAAATAACGATTTGTATCAAGCAATTGCTGATGCAACAAACGAATGTGTTCTGATTCACGAAAACGGTATTATTTTAGAAACAAATAAAGCTATAGAAAACATTTTAGGATATCAGGCTTCGGAAGTAGTTGGGAAATCTATTTATGATTTTATTTCTGAAGAATCTCAAGAGATAGTTGCTAATAATATTAAAAATAGTTATTCAGAGCTATATAAAATTTCAATAATAAAAAAAGATGGCAATTCAATTAAGATTAGGATAAAAGGAAAAACTTTTGTTTATAAAGAAAAACCGATAAGAGTTGTTATTTTCAGTGAAATAGAATAAATAATTTTAAATTTCTTTATTTTTTTTCATTCTATATATGGTTGATTTTCCAATGTCTAATTTTTTAGCAACAAGAAGAATATCGTT
>CAYLPA010000138.1:0-4186 GCA_964385385.1 uncultured Saprospiraceae bacterium
ATATCATAGATTTTGTGATAATTGGTCCAGTTTTTTTCATCATAAACATTTATCCAGTCAAAACCATTATCATTAACATATTTAGTCCATTTTTTTAGTTTTCTATCTGTAGAAATAGCATAAACTTCTAATCCTTTAGCTTTATTAGTTTTATAAAGTTCATACAATTTTGGTGTTTCTTTTTTGCAATGTCCACATTCGGTATCCCAAAAATATAAGACTGTATATTTTGCCTTAACATTATGAAGCGAAACAAATTTCCCTGTAGAGTCTGTCATAAGAAGATTAGGAGCCTTTTCGCCAATCAACAATCGTTTGAGAGTCATTGCTCTTTTAGTAATATTTTCAAGCACTTTTTCATTAAGCCAATATGCCTGATTTGTCATATAATATTTTTCAGCAAGATGAACAAAAACTTTGTCTAATCCCATAATATGAGATGTTTCAGCTTTATAGGTTGTGTACCAGACAAGATATTTGAAAGTTTCTTTATTACCTTTTGTTTGCTCAATCATCCAGTCTGCTTCTTTGATGAGAGAATCGGGTTGTTGAAGAACTACCTCTCCCCAATATCGTTTAAGTTTATTAGAAAAAATGGGAGTTCTCAGTAAACGGTCATCAGAAAAATCAAAGCCATCCCAGAAATGATCTTTATAATATTGATATTCGAATTTTTTTACATAATTTGAATCTTTCTTGTCATTTCCTGTAGCTGGCGGTGCTTCGGGAACTTCCGGCTCCTGAGAAGCAAGAAAAATCTTCGACATAAATTTTTCAGGATGTTCATCCACGAAATCCATTTTGTATTTCTTGACTTCTTCATTAATAGTTTTAATTTTTTCTTGAGCAAGTTCTGTTGAATCCTGATTGTCTTTTATTGATTGTTTTATATTATTCCATTTTTGAATTTCATTTTGTTTGACAACAATAAAATTCAGATATTTATAAAACAATGTGTTTTCAGGAGAGTTTTTAACCTTCATGTTTTTAACAAAATCTGCAGTATCGGTTTCTAATATGAAATTTTGTTCTTTATCAAGGATAAACTCAAAATATTTTCTGTTTTGCATTACAGCTAAATAAATTCCTCCGGGAAGTTTCTGTTTACCCTGAAATACTGCAAAACCTTTATTATTTATATCTGTAGTGTCTTTAATATATTGTTTGTCGGTATAATAATTCACAAGAAACATTATGCTGTCATGAGATCCCTTGATTTTAACTTTAATCTCATATCCTTTTTCCTGAGAGAAAACATTAATTGCAGTAAAAAACAAAATGCTTAAAATGAAAAATGTTTTATAAATTTTAATATTCATTTTTATAAATTTTAACTATGATAAATCTAATCCGATGGCAAAAATATAAAATATTAGAAAGATAGGCTAATAAAAATATTGTGCCAAAAAAGGATTTTTGCAAAAAACAAAAAATAAATTTTGAATTATGAACATAAGTTCATTATCTTTGCCGCGAAAATATAATAAAGAATGCCTCGACCAAAAAGATATAGAATGATGGGACATCCTCCTGCTGTAAAAGGTTTTAAACCTTTTGGAGGAAATAATATTAAAAGCGATTCCATAAATTTGCTTTATGAAGAATATGAAGCAATTAAATTATCGGATTATCAAAATTTATCTCAATTAGAATCTTCGAAAATAATGAATATTTCTCGTCCTACTTTTACGAGAATATATGAAAGGGCAAGAAAAAAAATTGCTACTGCATTTATTGAGAATCGAACAATATCAATTGACGGAGGTAATGTTAAATTTGAAGATGAGTGGTATAATTGTACTAACTGCAAAACTACTTTTAAAAGCTCAAAAGTTTTAAATCAAAATACAGTTTGTCCTTTATGTAAATCTTCAAACATAATTCATATCAATCCTAATGTAAGAAATGAACAATCATCAGGAAATAGTCTTACAAAATCTCAACAAAAAACAAGAAGTTCGGGCTTTTGTACTTGTCCCGAATGTGGCATGAAAGTATCGCATAAACAAGGAGTTCCTTGCAAAAATATGTTTTGCCCAGAATGCAATTCAAGTATGATAAGAGAATAAAAAAATAATATAAATAAATTTAAAAAAAATGAAAATTGCAATAACATCATTTAGTGATTCCTTAGAATCTAAAATGGACCCAAGATTTGGAAGATGTGCCTTTTTTGTAATCCATGACACAAGTAATGATACAACAGAATTTATAAAAAATTTAGCAAAAGATGCTTCAGGTGGATCAGGTTTGATGGCTGCAAAAACTTTGGCAAATACTGGTGCCGAAAAAGTATTTTCAGGTGATTTTGGACCAAAAGCATCAAGCGTTTTAAACAGCGTTAATATTGAAATGGTTCAATTAAAAGATGATAATAAAACCATTAAAGAATTAATCGAATTAATAAAATAATAAGAAATTTAAGAAAGTAAAATGAAAAAAATAGCTATTCCATTAGTAGACGGAAAATTATGTGCCCATTTTGGCCATTGCCAACAGTTTTCAATTATTGATATTGAAAACGATAAAATTATTAAAGAAGAATTATCAACTCCTCCATCTCATGAACCTGGCCTATTACCTGCCTGGCTTTCAGAAAAAGGTGTTACCGAAATTATTGCCGGAGGTATGGGACAAAGAGCAATTAATCTTTTTACTCAAAATAATATTAATGTAAATATTGGAGCTTTACAAAAAAATCCAAAAGAATTAGTTCTGGATTTAATTGACAATTCATTGGCTACTGGTCAAAATTTTTGCGACCATTAATTATCATTCGATAGTCATTTTAAGTAGTTTCGCATACCTGTCCGAAGCTTTAGCGTAGGCAGATTATTCAGATAGTAATTTATAATTTTAATCATTTGTAATTTAAGTCATTTAATTATGAATTTTAATAAGAAAATAGTTATTGCAAGCGGAAAAGGCGGAACAGGAAAAACAACTGTTGCTGTTAACCTTTTTTATGCCATCCGTGATTTTTATAATATTCCCGCTCAATTGATTGATTGTGATGTTGAAGAACCTAATGTTAATATATTCACAAAAGGGATTTTGAAAGAAGAAAAAGATGTAAATATCAAAATTCCGGTTATTGATACTGATAAATGTACATATTGCGGTTTATGTGCCGAATATTGTGCATATAATGCAATAGTTTTTGTAGAATCAATGAAACATATTGCAGTAATGGAAGACATTTGTAAAGGTTGTGGAGCTTGTTCCTATGCTTGCAAATTCGATGCAATAACCGAGAAAGATTATAATTTAGGTAAGGTTCAGAAATTTTCTATCGATAATAATTCTGAACTGGTTGAAGGAAGATTAAACATTGGAAGTCCTTTTGCTGTGCCAGTTATAAAATTTGCAAAAAAACAAGAAAACAAAAATAGCTTAATTATTATGGATGCTCCTCCGGGTACTTCTTGTCCTGTAATTCAAACTATTGATGATGCTGATTATATTATTCTTGTTGCAGAACCAACACCTTTCGGTTTGAATGACTTGAAATTAATGATTGAAACAGTAAAGTTAGTAAGTAAAAAAATCGGAGTTGTAATTAACAAAGCAGGCATTGGCTCTGATGAAATTTATTCTTATTTAAAAGCTGAGAATATTGAAATACTTATGGAAATTCCTTTTGATAAAGAAATTGCAAAACTTTATTCTGACGGAAAAATAATTGTCAAAGAAAAGCCGGAAATCAAACAGATGTATATTGATATGTTTGAAAAAATCAAATAAAGAGATAAAAAACAATGAAACAAATTACAGTAGTTAGCGGTAAGGGTGGAACTGGTAAAACAAGCATAACTTCTGCATTGGCATGTGTTATTAAAAATAAAGTAATAATTGATTGCGATGTAGATGCAGCAAATATGTATCTTGTTTTAACACCAAAAAATATTGTTGAAGAAAGTTATCCGGGTGGAAGAAAAGCAGAAATTGATTATGAATTATGTACAAATTGTGGAATTTGTATGGATTTATGCCGATTTGATGCTATAGAATATGTTGATGATAAATATAAAATTATTGAAAATAGTTGCGACGGTTGTGATTTATGTATGAGAGCATGCCCTGTTGGTGCGATTAAGATGAAACAAGGATTTAGCAGCACTTGGTTTATTGCTGAAACACGTGCCGGAACTATGGTTCATGCAAAATTAGGAATAGGAGAGGACCT
>CAYLPA010000138.1:4286-5381 GCA_964385385.1 uncultured Saprospiraceae bacterium
AGAAATTGGAAAACGGATAACTTCTGATTAATATTATAAATCATTCAATAGTCATTTTAATTATTTTAGTCATTCTAAATTTTAGTCATTTATAATTTAAAACTTGATTATTTTCTCAATAAAGATTTTTCCATTTATTTGATATTGAAAAAAGTAAAATCCTTTTCCGAAATATTCAGGAAAGTCGATTACAATAATATTATTCTGAGAATCATTATTAAGAATTTCTTTTACAACCCTTCCATACAAATCAATTATTTTAAAATTTTCCGGCTTGTATTTTTCTGAACTGAATTCAACAGTAATTTTGTTTGTAAAAGGATTTGGAAAAATATTTACTTTTAATTCAGCATCGTCAATTATATTTTCATTAACGTATGTCGTGTATTGAATATAAGGGCAAACGGTTAAATCGTAGCCAAGTTCATATCTTTTTTTTGCTGGAATTTCCTTTGAGCCAAGAGTGTTAGGTGTTCCAATTGAAGGCCACAAATCATTTGTAGTCCAGAAGTCGGGAGCTTGTGTTAAATAATAAGATTGGTCGGGTAATGAACTAGTGCCTACAGGTAAAATTAAACCCTGATTATTGTTTCCGTACTCAAAATGTCCGCTTCCTTTCAAAACATATTGACCAAAGTTGTCGGTTATTTCGTTTCCAACAAAATTTTGAGTGTCTGATTGCACAGAGTTTGTCGTCATTACAATTCCGTATAGTTCTGCTCTGTTGCGAAAGAAAGTATTAAATGGTCCAGATGGACCCCAATAATGGTCAATAACAATATTTTGAGCGATATTCCCTTCAAAAAGATTAGCAAATGGATAATGTCCGTGTAAAGAAATATCTCCCCCTAAATTAGAAGGAAGTTCACTCCTGAATGGTTCTATTGAATAATTATAGGCAAAAACATTTCCATTAGAACCTGTTTTAACCATCATAGCATGTCTTAAATGTTTTAAGATATTATCTTCAATCAAGCATTGACCTGTGTGATGGCTTAAAGTAATTCCATAACCACGTGTACCAGTTCCATCATAAACAAAAGCATGATGAATGTAATTTCCTGTAAATTCAAGATTAGTGCTTGTGCTGACATT
>CAYLPA010000138.1:5481-7078 GCA_964385385.1 uncultured Saprospiraceae bacterium
AAAATTGCATTTGCAGGTATAGTAAGAGAAGATTTAATTAAATAGTTTCCAGTGGGAAAATATATCACACCGGAATTTCCACCCAATGATGCTATAGCACTATCAATTGCAGAATAATCATCGGTAGTACCATTGGCAGTTGCTCCATATGATTTTACATTAACAATATTTGATGGATTTGGAATTGTGCCTTCATAACCTGCTCCGGTCCAATCAACTTTTCTTGACGGTGGAATTACTTGTGCTGTTATGGAACTTGAAATTATTAATAGAAATGCAATTGCAGAATTTTTTTTCATCAATATTAAATTTGTTTATTCTGTGAATTATTGCAAATCCGGTAGCTTTTTTCTTCGATTTATTGTTTTATTTTGACGATTTGCCCTTGTTGGAGATGATGATGAAGTCATATAAGGTTTGCTTTGAATAGACTTCTTTCTTTTGTTATATGTTTTCACATTACCCTTTTTTTCAGTCCTTTTTAATTTAACATTACCTGTAGTTATGGGTCCTCTTTTATATTGTTTCTGAGCTGAAACATTAGAAATGCTTAAACAAGAAATAAGAAAAACTAATGTTGATAATAATATTACTTTTTTCATAATATAAAAAATTAAACATTAATAATTGATGTAAAGATAGTTGATTCCTTATTTTATTCCAAATTTTTTTTAATTTATTTTAACTCAAATTTTAATAAAAAAACAATAATGTTATTTATTATATATTTTGTTTATAACGTCTTAAGTGGTTCAACATGAATTGTTGCTTCAATTCGATTTAATTTATTTTCTATTTCATTTTCAATTTTATTACATAATTTGTATGATTCTTCAACTGAAATATTACCAGGTACTTCTAAATGAAAATCAACATACTTTAATGAACCTGCTTTTCTTGTCCTGAATTTGTGATAACTCATTTTATCTAATATATTATTATCAATAATTTTTTTTATTATTTCAATATCTTTATCATCAAGTTTTGAATCGAGCAATGGGCTATAAGCTCTTATCAAAATGTTGTAAGATTCTTTAATAATAAGCAGAGCAACAATAATTGCAATTATTGGGTCAATAATATATAAATCCGTTAGCCAAATAATTATAATTCCTAATCCTACACCAACTGAAGTATAAACATCTGTTTTAAGATGAAGTCCATCGGCTTCAAGAGCAATAGAATCTGTTTCTTTAGCAACTTTATACAATCTCCTTGATACAATAATATTTATTATTGCAGAAATGAACATGACTACAATGCCAACACTTAATGAATCAATAGGAGTAGGAGCAATAATTTTATGGATAGCTTCATAAATAATCCATGCTGCTGCAATAAAAATTAGTAATGCTTCAGCAACACCTGAAATATTTTCGAACTTTCCATGACCATAAGGATGTTGGTCATCAGGTGGTGTATCTGAAATTCTTACAGCCAAAAAAGCAATGAAAGATGCAATCAGGTCAACTGCAGAATGTATTGCTTCGGAAATTATACTAACAGAACCACTTAAAATACCTGCAAATATTTTTAGTATTAACAAAAATGAATTTGAATAAATTGAGAGTCGTGCTGTTTTTACTTTTTTTGACAT
>CAYLPA010000139.1:0-7007 GCA_964385385.1 uncultured Saprospiraceae bacterium
TTGCTTCTTTACAGTTCATTTTTATTTTCGATTTAGTTCTTAGACATTATTTTTTAAAAAAACTTGCGGTTTGTTTTTTATTTTTATTTCTTTTTATTACATACCCGTCCGAAGCTTTAGTTTAGGCGGGTCATTCGATAGTCATTCAATTGTCATTCAGTTGTCATTCGATAGTCATTAAGTAGTCATTTACAATTTAACAATATAACAATTTAGCAATTTAACATTCTCGAATTTCAGAATTCTATCATTCATCATTTTTTACATTACTTATAATAAGAAATCAATTTTTTCTGCAAATTCATTTTTGCTCTGTGTAATAATGACTCAACAGATGAGAGTGAAATATTCATTACTTCAGCAATTTCTTTATATGATAAATCATCATACTTATTCAAATTGAAAGCTATGCGTTGGTTTTTTGCCAATGAGTTTATGGCATTATGCAAAATTTCTGCTCTTTCTTTGTTCTCGATGTTATGCTCAGACTGAGATGTTTTAGAATCTTCTATTTCTAAATTTTCATTTTTATCAATTGGTCCACCATTATTATTATAGAAACTATCAATACTTTTTAGTACAGAATTTTTTTTGTTTTTTCTCAGATGGTTTAATGATTTATTAACTGCAATGCGATGTAGCCAGGTAGATATTTTTGCATCGCCACGAAATTTTTTTATCGACTGATAAACTTCAACAAAAACATCCTGTGCAATATCTTCTGCATCTTCGATGTTATGAACAAAACTATTGCAGGTAGAAATTACTTTATCCTGATAATTATCAACAAGCTCACGAAATGCCTGCTGATTGCCTTCAATAATTTTTTCGATGATAAGTTTATCTTCCATTAACTAATTTTCAATACTAAGACACGGATTAAATTTAAAACTTGCGTTAGGATTAAATATTTTTTAAAGATAGTTAAAATAAAATTTTTGCTTTTGTTTGCCAAAGTAATTTCTGACTAATATCAAAAATCATCATTCGGAATTCCTTGTTCAGTATTCATTATAATAATGATTTGAAGTGCTGGGTACAGAGTACCCAAAATATTTATAGAAAAATCATCAAATAATATATTAAGGTGCAGAGCACCGAAATATTGTTTACGTAAATAAATATAACGGTACTCCGCACCTTAACAAAATACAAATTCAGCAATTTCTATAAATATAATCGGTGCTCTGCACCTTTATGAATATTTAGACGAAAAAAATTCAACTATTTGTTTGCCAAAGAAATATTTGTAAATTTGTGTCAATATTATCAGGAATATGTTTTAAATATATTTCTAATGTTAAATCAAAAAAGAACAGTATTATGAAATCACAAAAAGAAAATGACTCAATATGTTGTCCTCCATTTGATTCAAAACTTTGGGATGATAAGGTGTTTGAATGGGAGAATAAAAAATTTATCAAGGATAAGGTATTTACAATATTTTTTATGCCAATTAATTTTGGACAAGTAATGAAAAGACTTGATAAGAAAATTAGAAAAAATAATGCAACAATCCCTGATTGGCTCTGCTTATCAGACCATACATCAAAATGGAATATGGACGTGTATCTTGCAGTTGACAAGGAAATACCAGATGCAGAAAATACAACAATGAGTGGAAAATTATTTAGTAAAGTATATGAAGGTTCTTTCAAGGATTCAAAGAAATGGTGTACAGATTTCGAAAATGTTGCAAAGTCAAAAGAAATGAAAATTAAAAAATGGTTTATGTGGTACACAACTTGTCCTAAGTGTGCAAAAAAATATGGTAAAAATTATGTGGCAATTCTTACTATTGTTGAATAAATCAAAATATAAGGGAAATAAACGGAAGTTCCGTTTATATAATTGTTACCTGCAACCTTAAAGAACGACAACACAACAATGAAATTTATTAAACGAACAATTCTTACAATCTTAATTCTAATTACAGTTGGACTTTTGTTTCGTGGATATATTTACAGACAAATAGTTGCATACAAATCAATTGGACAGCGACAAAACTATTCAGCGATAGACGATAAGCTTATTAACTATATTGAAATGAATGTAGGTGATAAAAAAGACCTTGATCTTAAAGACATAATAAAAATTGGACTTTCAACTACTTCAAAACAATTAAATTTTAGAGCTTCAAAAAATGACAACGACCCAAACAAACTTATTAATTCAAAAACTGCGCATTGTGTTGGTTATGCTTCTTTTTATGCGACAACTTGCAACCACCTTTTGAAAAAAAATAATCTTGCTAATATTTGGATTGCAAAACCACAAATTGGACAAATATTCTTATTTGGAAAAAATATTCACAAATATTTCAATTCTTCATTTTTTAAAGACCACGACTTTGTGACGATTGAAAATAAAATAACAGGAGAAGTATTTGCGGTTGACCCAACATTAAATGATTATTTATACATTGATTATATTACATATGAGAAATAGAAATAATGAAGAAAGATAGCAGGTAACAACACCTAAAAAACATAGCTGACAGTACAGCCCGTTTGCGTAACTGATTGACCAACATCCTTACGTTCCTCGCCGAACGACAGATTTGATAAATCCGCTACGAATTTTATAGCTAAATGTTATGTGGCATTAAAATAAAAGATAAAAGAAAATATGAAAAAATTAATATTAATTCTCTTGACGGTTGCTTTTGCAACTATTTCAACTATTGGGCAGACCAAACCAGAAGTGATTATTCCAACTTTTAATGACAAATATTGCAATTATGTAAAACAACTTGAAAATGGACAAACCGATATTGATTATCAAGATTTCAGATTTAGCTTCATTGAGAGTGAGCAATTTAAAATTGCTAATAAATTTGATAGTTTAAAAAAGGAAATGTATGTGCAAATGGGTAAGTCAAATTATCAAGAGATTATAAAAATTACAAAACAAATGCTTAGCATAGACTATACTAGTATGATTGCACATAAAATATTAAGACAGACATATAAAATTGTTGGCGATACTATTAATGCTACAAAATATAAGGCTATTCAATTTGGACTTTTAAATTCAATCACAAGAAATGGAGATGGACGTACTTGTTCTTCGGCTTGGCCTGTAATTCAAATTTCCGAAGAATATTTTATACTTGAAATGATAGATGCAAGAGTGCTAAAACAAAGCATTGATAATGAAGGTGGACTTTGTGACAAAATGGTAGTCAAAGTTGACGGTAAGAAGAAAACATATTATTTTGAGACTAGTAAAGTTTTTTTAGGATATAAAAAATTGGGACTAGAATAATGATAATTGAAAAACGCTACATAACAAAAAATAAAATTCATTAAAATGCCTTTTATTAAGAACGTCCCCCTACCCCCCCAATCTCCTTCCAAACCAATGCACTTGCACCCATAATTGCCGCATCTGTTCCGCTTAATCCTGATGGGAGAAGTTGTACTTTATCTTTATAAATCCGTAGGAGATTTTCTTCCATATAGTATTTTGTAGGCTTGAAGATAAGTTCGCCGGCACAGGCAAGCCCACCAAAAAGAAAAATAGCCTCAGGACTGGTGTGGGCAACAGCATTTGCCAGACTTAATCCTAACATTTTTCCTGTAAAGTTAAAAGCTTCGAGAGCAATTTTGTCGCCCAAATTTGCAGCATTTTCAATAATTTTTCCTGAGAGGTCTTCATATTTAAATCCTCTTAGTTCGCTGTTTTCTGTTGGGTGATTCAAAAGTAATTCTATAACAGTTCGTTTTATTCCGGTAGCAGAAGCATAGGTTTCGAGACAACCATTCCGACCGCATCCGCATAATCTACCGTTGTTTTCAATAATAGTGTGACCTATTTCTCCGGCAAAACCGTCATGTCCGTAAACTATTTCACCATTTGTAACTATTCCGCTACCCAGTCCTGTTCCAAGAGTGATTACAATGAAATCTTTCATTTCTTTTGCACCACCATAAATCATTTCGCCTATGGCTGCTGCATTTGCATCGTTAGTTAGAAACACAGGAAGTTTATAATATTCTTGAAAAAGTTCTACAAGATTAATCACACCTTTCCATTTTAGGTTTGGTGCATATTCAATAGTTCCTTTATAAAAATTGCCATTAGGTGCACCGATGCCAATTCCTGTAATTATAATATTTTCTTCTAATTCTTTTTTTGTGTTTTCTATCGAAAGATATAATTCATGTAAAAAGGAATCAATGTTTTGGTGAGAAATGGTTGAAATAGAATTCTTAATTAAACAATTTCCATTTTTTTCGAGGAAGCCATATTCAGTGTTTGTTCCTCCGATATCAATGCCTAAAGCAACTTTTTTCATTAATATTTTTTTACAATAATAAAGCAAATTATTGAAAAATAAAAGAACTTTCAATCAAAGTTTTGTTCCAGTTTATTTTTCTTATTCAGTTTATCAATCGAACTTTGAACTCCTGCACTTTGAATGCTTGCATTTAGTTCGAAGCCAATTAACAGAATCAGAGCATTGAAATATATCCACAGCATAATCACAATCAATGTTCCGATAGAACCGTACAAGGCATTATATCTCGAAAAATTTGTAACATAAAAATCAAAACCAAGTGAAGTTACTATTGATAGAACTGTTGCTAATGTTGAACCGGCTGAGAAAAATCTGAACCTTTGAATGTGTGCAGGTGCAAGATAATACATAAATGATATTATGAAAAACACCATCGCTATAATAACTATCCATTTAACAAATTGAATTAGAAAATAAGAAAAATAACCTTTTATTAATCCTTTTGCTACTAAAAACTCTAATACATCTGTTCCAATTACTATCATCGTAATTGCAACGATTATAATAATTGAAAGAACAATAACCAGTAAAAGAGAAATTAGATAGATTTTTACTGTTGAACGTTTTTCAATAGCGTGGAAAGTGCTATTAAATGCAACTATCAAACTTCGGATTCCGCTTGTAGAAAAATAAAGTGCCATAATAAATCCAATTGATAATAAACTTCCTCTTTTCCTTAAGATTATATCTTCGATGGTTGAACTGATTGTTTCGAAGGCGCTTTTAGGAAGAACGTCATTCAATAAACTCATTAATATTTCCTGAAAATTTTCTATGGGCAGGTAGGGGATTATGGTGAAGAAAAATAATATTGCAGGAAAAATGGCAAGAAAGAAATTAAAAGCAGTTGCAGCGGCTCTTGATGTCAACGAACCTTTTTGAATTCCTTTTATGAAAAAAACAATAACTTCAAAAAATGGCAAACCGTCAAAACCGGGTAGAATGATTCTTTTTAAAAAAGTTATAAAATTTGATACAACTTTCCAGTTTAGAAATTTGGTATAGATTCTTTTAAACATTTGATATATTTTTATTATCAAATAAAATTAGGTAATTTTTTAATATTTATTCTAACTTTCGAATATTATTGAAGGACTTTGATAGTACTTGTACAAAAATACTTTTTTTAAGAGTCTGATAAGAAGACGCAAAGAACAAGGCTTGTGAAGACATGGATGTCAGGAGTTTGCTTTTGTAAATGACTGGTATTTATGTCAAGCATAACGTAGTTATTGGTGTTTTCTTGCAGACAAATTTAGTTAATTGCAATTAAACTCATATCAAGACTTTTAATATGGTGAGTCAAAGCACCAACAGAAATGTAATCAACACCGGTTTTGGCGTAACCCCGAATTGTGTTGAGAGTAATTCCACCGGAAGCTTCAGTTTCATATTTTTTGTCTATAATTTCAACGGCTTTTTTCAAGTCAGAAATGGTGAAGTTGTCAAGCATAATGCGGTTAATTCCTCCAACTGCAAGTACCAGATTCAATTCATCAAGATTGCGGACTTCGATTTCAATTTTTAAATTTTTATTTTCTTTTTCAAGATATTTGTGTGTATTTATTATCGCTTGTTTGATTCCTCCTGCAAAATCAATATGATTATCTTTTATCATAATCATATCAAATAATCCTATTCTGTGATTTTCTCCACCACCGATTTTTACAGCATATTTTTCTAATTCCCGCAAAAGCGGTGTTGTTTTTCTTGTGTCTAATATTTTTGTGTGTAATCCTTCGAGCGATGAAACATATTCATTGGTTGAAGTGGCAATACCGCTAATTCTTTGTAAAAAATTTAATGCTGTTCGTTCGGCAGTTAAAATTGAAATTGATTTTCCTTCTACGATAAAAGCAATATCTCCTTTTTTAACTTTTGTGCCGTCTTTTATTAGAATTTTGAAGTTTATGTTTTTATCAACTTTTTCAAATGTTTTTTTAGCAATTTCACCACCGGCAAAAATTCCATTGCTTTTGATAAGTAAATGAACTTTCCCAATGGCTGATTCAGGAATTGTTGCCAGAGAAGTATGGTCTCCATTTCCAATATCTTCTTTCAAAGAATTTTCGATAATTTGTTCAATTGTCATTTTAAATTTTACTTTGCTATTTTTTTAATAAGAAGTAAATAATATTTATGCCACAAAGACTCAAAGACACAAAGAATTCACCAAGTTAATTAACAAATCTTCTAATGCCATTTTTAATTTTAGGTACGTTAAAATTGATTAAGAATCCAAGTCTTTTATTAGTAAGTTTTAAATGGCTTATAATTTGAGCCTCCCAAACGGGGTGTACATTCTCAAGAGCTTTTAATTCGCAAATTATTGATTCTTCAACTATTACATCTATTCTTAAACCTTCATCAAATTGTAAATTATCATAAACTATTGGAATAGTAACTTGTCTTTGATATTTTAATCCTCTTTTTACTAATTCATGGCAAAAACACACCTCATAAACTTTTTCTAATAAACCGGGACCTAAATTATAATGTACTGTATATGCTGAATCTACAACTAATTTGCCAATCTTTTCAATATCAATTGGAATAGGTTTATAAGAATCTTTGTGTTTCTTTGAGATTTCGTGGCTTTGTGGCATAAACAATATTTTATTAAAAACTCATTATTCTTCTTCAAACTGTAAAAGATGAATTTTGTATTTTCCACTAACTTTTTTTATCAAAAAATATGTGCGAA
>CAYLPA010000140.1:0-7006 GCA_964385385.1 uncultured Saprospiraceae bacterium
ATTATTGCGAATCTGGAATTACTTTGTTGAAATTGAAACGAGATAGTTTTGATCGGGTTATTGGTGTAAACAGGAAAACAACCAGGAGAAGATTGCGAGCAAGTGAGATTGTTACTTTCATGAATATTTATGAAGATGTATATGGTAAGTGGGTTAAGATAAGAACTAAAGATAAAAAGAGCTATGAAGTTAAACCGGAAGATCTGATCTACCAGAAGGAATATAATAGAGAGTCTGGCAAATGATGGTTTTAATGACAAGGAAGTATTCCAAGAATTTGGAATCGTTAAAGTTAAGTATTATAAGTATCTCTAAAAGTACCTGAACTTCTCGAACGCACTAAGCATGGTTAGATATAGAATAGAGGAAAACACTTGAAGCAATGTAGCATATTGATCGTGTGTCGGCTCATTCGTGAACAGCAGGGGTAAAAGACTATGTTTCTACTGTCGTCTCTCTATGCTTCTTATTTTTGTTCGTACTATTGATAGAATTAAGTGGGGTAGAGCAAAGACATACGAAGAGTCTGCCCCACATGAATATATTGTTAAGGGATATTTTAGTCTTGAAGGTAGAAAAATCTTCTTAGAATTGGCTGATTATATTCGGAAGTACGGATACAAGGAAAAATTCTATAAAACTACTTATATTTATTTTGTGCTTGACGACAAAAAATATAGGTTAATGTGTAAAAATGAGAGTCAAGATCAGATTATTAATAAATCCGATAAAGAGCTGATCTATAAATGATTAGCAATTATTAGATTTAAAAAAAGGAAGAATATGGCAAAGTTAAAATATGATCCGGAAACGTTCCCACAATTAGCAGAGGAGTATGCTAGGGATGGTTATAGTGACAAGGAGATATTTCAACAGCTTGGAATCGTTAAAGATACGTACTACAAGTACCTTAAGAAGTATCCGGACTTTTCGGACGCTATAAAGAGGGGTCGTGTTCCAATTAATCTAAAAGTAGAAAAAGCTTTTCTTTCCAGATGTCTTGGAATGGAGTATGAGGTAGTAAATAAAAGGGTGCTGGAAGTGCCAAAAGTCACCGTTACGAAGATCATGGATGCTAAAGGGAAACTAATCAATACAACAGAAGATGTACAGAAACAGCGTACCGTTCAAGTCTCTACTATGCAGAAGAGAATATTACCTCATGTTGGAGCTTGTAAACATTGGTTGCGGACTAAAAAAGGAGAAGTCTGGAATAAAAAAGAGAATAAAGAAGATACTTCCGGGTTCAAATCATTTGCCGATCTCATGATAGCAATACGGGAAGAGGACAAAGAAAGTGGCAAAGAAAAAAACTGAAAGGTGTATAAATTATAAGTGTGAAAGTAAGAAAAATTGACTCTGATTTTACGGTGGTTATGTTGGGAAATATATTGTAGAATTCTTACACTTCCATCCCTTTTAAGTGGTATCAATAACCAATATTCACATTGATTCTAATCGTGCCTATACAAACGATAATAGAATAAATGTAGATTTACACTAATAAATACTTATCGGCTATTACAGAGCTTTTAAAGTGAACTTAACGGCTGTTTTGAACAGAATAAGGGTAGCACCCAACCATTGGGGAGTACCTATCCTTTGTTATTGTTTATAGTACACACAGAACTTTTGAGTAAATTCGAATTTTAAGGCAATATAACTTGTTGTTTAGATTTGTTGAACGATAAATTAATATTTATGCTGTAAAGTATAAGATATTAAATGAGATAAGACTAACTTTATTCGTGATTATTGTTAATAGAAAATACATGAGAAGACAGCTGTTATTATACTATATATCAAATCTCCCAAGCATTATATAGGCATAACGGTTAGTATAAGAATAGTAGCCATATCTGCGCTTCATTCCTATCAAGTTGCAAGAAAGTTGAAGCTGGCAACAACCCTTGTATTTATTACTGTCTCGACTATTATTTTTATACATTGTTGTGCGTAGTTATTTTTTCCAAATATGATAAAACAGTTCAACAGATTCTTTTTTGTATCCACAACTTTCATATAATTTACACGCAGGAATATTATCTCCTTGAGTAACAACTTGAATTGAACTATATCCTGAATTCGAAAACCATTTTTCAGCACTTGTCATTAATGTTTTTCCAATTCCTTTTCCACGAAATATGTTATCAACGGCAATTATACCTATATCAGCCCTTTTATTTTTTTCTCCTAAAGTGACAAAACCAACAATCTCTTTATTTTCGGTAATGATAAATACTTCTTTAGCGATCTTATGATTTATTGAATTTATCATCCATAAACTATACATTTCTTCAAATTTCTCCTTGCCAATCTTTTTATCAACATTGAATCTTGAATATACACCGCTTTGGATTGCTAACTCTATTAGCTTTTCTTTCGAAATTTTATTATCAACTGTAGAAATTGATTTATTAATTTCTAATTCTGAGTTAATTATTTTAGAATATGTAGTCTTTTTATCTACTAAGACGAAGTCTAAGCTCTTGCTTTCGAATACGAATGTCGGCAATTCTTTATTTGTTGAATAATAACAAAGTTTATTATTTTTTTCTTCTATTAAAACTTCAATCCTTTGAAGATCTTGTTCTTTCTTTATCGAACCATTAATTCTACCAACATTAAAATCAAAAAAAATTGAATCCCAATCTAATTTTAAAAACTCTTGTTTCATATTTCGTCCTTTCTTTTATAATTACGCACAACTTGTGTGTAACACCTATTGTTGTTAATCCTCTTATTTGGTGGGCTAACAACAATTGTGTATATTTTTCTATTATCATTTACTTTTTCCATACGTATGTTAAAATTACTTTGATTTTCATGTAAAGTTCAAACATCAATGCAAAACTTAATAAATAATAAAATGAATATTATAATTTGTGTGTCAAGAAAAACAGTATTTGATAATATTTTATAAACGGGGAGTTTTTACACTCCCCATCGCTTTTAAGTGGTGTCAATATCCCCTTCTTCTCCAGAAATTACGTTTTCTGATTTTCCGTTCTCTCCAATCTGCCATCCAAGGTGGGTATCTCGAAATCGACACATTGAACCTTCTACACCAACGTTGCAAGGTTCTTCTACTAACCCCTAAGAGTCTGGAAGTTGCTCTTATCCCTAATTCCTGACACTTGTTTAATGCATAAATCTGCTGTTCTGGAGAGTACTTACTATGTAAAGCCCATATTCCATTGATCCGTATCCACTTTCTTTGTTGCAAGATGTCTTTTCTTTGAGTATATAAGTTTTCAAATTCGAATCTGGTTTCTTCACTGAAGAACTGGATAGTCCATTTAGGATTCATATGAATACCTCTGCATAGTGATCAATCAAATTTTCCAGCTCTTCAATGTACTTACTTGTAATACAGAATTTCTTTTCATTCATTTCAATTCTTTGTTTAAGATCATACTTTCTTCTTCTATCAATTTCTCCATTTTTACAAAGTTTAGTTAGTAATTGAAAAGATTCTCCTTTTCCTTTTTCTTCTATCCTGTCACAAGCCAAATAAGAGAAGAAGTCTTTTGGTTTAGTTAACTTGATTAATTCAATATCAATTAGCTTTCTATTCTTTTTGATCTTATGAAAGATATTCTTCCACATATTCCCTAATTTCTTTAAGTACCGATCATCATTAATGTCATCTACAGTAATCTTACCTAATATCCTGTTAGCTTTCTTTATCTGCAATTCGTACCGGAGAAGATTATCAAAGTTAATATCTAAATCAGTTAATTTAGTACCAGATCTATTCTTATTGAATTTTATTACCTTGTCATAGAACGTTACGGTCTTGCTTTTATTAGTGAATGATTTGGTTTCATTTCCATACGTTATTGTCTCATATCTTGGTAATTCAATTAAACTATCAAGATACATTGGAACTATACTCTTCATTTCAAATGTAACTGCAAGGTCTATACGAGAAATCCTGAAATTACCAATCTTAAAACCAAGTTTAGTTTCAAGTTTTTTAAATGCTCCAGTTATTTGGCTTCTACTCATGTTCTGTACGTTATTTCCCAAAAGGAATTTTGTTAGACTTCCCTGTAAACTAAGGTTATTTGCTGAGTATGTAACCCTAAAATTACCGATATTTCCTTTATAGTACTTTCCATACTTACTATTGTGCTCAGTATAGTTCTCTAAAAGGTTTAAATCAAAACCATTAAGGATATTATATGATTTGGTGTATATATGTATTGTATCTATCATAATGTCCTCTTTTCTGGTTGTAAAGTAATCTTGTTATAAGAAACAGGATTGAACGGAATAATTCTATGTGCTAATTTCTTCTCTCTTGATTTAATCCATTTACCGTTTTTATGTACTCTCCTTTTAGGTGCACCCAGTTTAATCAAAGTATCCAGATTTTCGTTGTTTATTTCAAATAGGTATAAACCATCTGAAGTAGACCATTCGTTGAAAATGATACTTTTTGAACGTAACTTAACGGTAGTTTTGAACGACCAACAGTAACATCCTAATATCGTTTCTAACTTACGATAGATCTCTAAATGTTTTGTAAGTAGAAATGTCTGATTAATCTCATCTTTGTATAAAAGATGTTTGTACTTTGAGGATATTAGATCTTTCAAAATATCCTTACTTTCCAGTAATGATGTTAGAGATTGCCTCTGCTTCGATCTGTTTCTGACTCTTACGCAGATTGAGGTCATTATCTCCCATAATGAAATTATCCAAATCCTCTTTGCGGAAATAGATTTTTCGACCTCTAAGTTTGTAAAATGGGATTACTCTTTTATGAGTATAAGAGTAAAGTGTAGATGGTTTAAGTTTTAAATACTCGCTTGCTTCCATTACAGTCAGGAATGGACTTTCGATTTTGGTTTGTTTTAGTTGATTCATAAAGCCTGCCTCCAATTTTTTTGGCTTTCACCTTCAATTGGAATGTCCTACTTTATGAGTCGGTTGACGACTTAACGAGTCGTTTTATAAAAAAGAATGAAACAAAATTAATTCCAGTCTAAGTTACCAGAATAAGTTATGTATCCATTTCTCCAAATTAAGTTGCTATGAATATGTTGATAGAATTCGGGAAATACTTTCCTACAATGTGCTTTAGCAACTCTGCATGCTTTGGTAAAGGCATCAGAATTCTTTTTGTCCTGCAGTGTATAATCTTTTGATTTTAAATTTCTTGATTTAATTAAACCCAAAAGTCTTTTTCTCTCGGTTTCTAATTTTTCCAATTCTACCTCATATGCAGTAGGGTCATCTTGAAATTCAGCTTGCATGCGAACTATTTCTTTATCAATATTTTTAAGGCTTTTTTTGATACTCCCCATATCACTACTAAATAGGGTATCAGCGATTTCTTTAACTTGCAACAATTCAATATATTTGAATTTTTTCTCAGGTGCTTTCAAGCATAATGAGAAATAATATATACCGTTTATATCATTGAGTATACGTTCTGTATCGTTATATCTAACAACCCAGCCTACCCCCTTTTTTATAATTGAGTTTCTACCTTTGTTTACCTCACTATTATTGTAATTATTTAATGGATTAATTGAGGAGTTTAATAATTCAGGTTTAAGCGATTCCTCTATAACCTCTTTAACTTTTGATGTGAAATTGAAATCATTATTATGTTTTTCCATTTTAATCCAATAAATGTCCCATTTAGCTACTTCTGGATCATGAATCCACGAATCAAAAAGTTGATTTATTTTATTTTGTAGTTTAACTAATTCTAAATCCCATTTAGGTACTTCTGGATGAGTAATCCACCAATCAGAATGTTGATTTATATTATTTTGTAGCTCAATTAAATCTATATTTGAATCAATATATTTTTCTCCACTTTTAAATTCATTGCTACTAATTACCGGGTGGATATTATAACTATTTAACAAATCTGGTTGCTTGTTAATGATTTCTAATAGTTCAAGTTTATATTTCGTAATCATAAAAGTTTCATTTGATGATTTATCAACAAATCTGAAATCACTATTAATTCGTGATAATTTCCAGATGTCATTGTCTCTTTTATATTGCTGTAGGTTCTCGATTTCAGCATTTTCATTTATAAATTTATATATTGAGTGGATAAATTTTTGCATCTTTATATTTAAATGTGCAGGTATTAATTTGGATATTATCATCAACTCATAAAAAAAAATTAACTTCTCCCAGGTTAGATCTTTGCAAAAGGAAAATAGGACTGCATTTAGATAGTTAGGAAACATCATAAAACGAAAAGGGAAGCCTTCATCGGATGCTACAGATACAGCATTTTGAGCAAATAGGATATTATGGAAAGGTAAATCTGTTTGTGACAACAAAGAATTAATATTAATATCACCCTTTATTCGGTTGATTTTTAAAAAATGCGAACTTAGTCTAAGCATTTTAGATAGTATCTCATCTGGGAATGTTATATTATGCCTTGCTGACATGTGTTCTTTTAGTTTAGACTCTTCGATTTTAATCCCATATTCTTTTTTTAATTTTGTTAATATCATATTAATGCTCTTTACGCCTTGCAGATCTTTCTTATCCAAAACATTTTCTAACTCAGGAATCAAAAAAAACAATTCGGATATCTGATTATAACCGGATTCAAGAAAAATATTTAATTTCTTAATGTATGAGTTAATTTTTGTATTATTATTATTTGAATCAATATTAAAATTTGATAACATTGAGTCTAATCTTGTATTGATGAATGTTAATGCTATATCTGTATAAATTTCAGAATATGATTCAGCATTAAAAGGTTTGGTTATAATTATTTTATAAATTCTTTCTGAAAGGTTATCTAATATTTTCATTATTACGATCTCCTAAAATGTTGGTAGTTTATCAATAGCTTGGTCTTTTTTCTTGTCGATTAGTTTTGCATAGATCTGAGTATTCTTTACATCTGTATGACCTAATAGTTTACTAACGGTGAAAATATCTATATCATAGGTTAAACACATTGTAGCGAACGTATGACGCCCACAATGGAAAGTAATATTCTTAGTAATAC
>CAYLPA010000141.1:0-6986 GCA_964385385.1 uncultured Saprospiraceae bacterium
AACAGGTTTTTAAAACCTGTTAGGTCTTGTTAATAAAACCTGTTAGGTCTTGTTATAATAAAACCTGTTAGGTCTTTTTGGTAGAACCTGTAAGATAATCAAAAATACGAATTTTAATAAAATCAATAAACAAATTAAAAAATTCAAATAAAATTACTACTTTTATATTCCAAATTTTAAAATCAAACTATGGCAGGAAACACAATAGGGGAAATATTCAAATTAACAAGTTTTGGTGAGTCGCATGGAAAGGCAATTGGTGGTGTTATTGATGGTTGTCCTCCGGGAATAGAACTTGATTTCGAGAAAATAAACATTGAAGTAAATAGAAGAAAAACTAATTCAGGAGAATTCTCATCAGAAAGAAACGAAAGAGATGATGTGGAATTTATTTCAGGTATTTTTGAAGGAAAAACCACAGGAACTCCAATATCCTTTTTGATAAAAAATATCGATGCTAAGCCACAAGATTATTCTAAAATTAAAGATATTTACCGGCCTTCTCATGCTGACTATACTTATGAAAAAAAATATGGAATCAGAGATTTTCGTGGTGGTGGAAGAGCATCGGCGAGAGAAACAATAGCAAGAGTTGTGGCTGGTTCAATAGCAAAACAAATTCTTTATAAAAATGGAATTTCAATAAATGCTTTCGTTTATCAAATTGGTGAAGTAAAAATGGAATTGGATTATGATTCTCTTGATATTTCTAATATTGAAAAAAGTCCTGTTCGCTCTCCCGACAAAGTAACTTCAGACAAAATGTTGAAATATCTTGAAAAAATTAAAGAAGAAGGTGACACAATTGGAGGAATTATTTCGTGTATTATTAGAAATGTTCCAGTTGGTTTGGGTGAGCCGGTTTTTGATAAATTACATGCTGACATGGCAAAAGCGATGTTGAGTATAAATGCTGTAAAAGGATTTGAATATGGAAAAGGTTTTGAATCAGTTTCAATGAAAGGTTCAGAATATAATGATGAATTTTTCGTTAAAAATGATAAAATACGAACAAAAACAAATAATGACGGTGGAATTCAGGGTGGCATTTCAAATGGTGAAGACATTTATTTCAATGTTGGATTTAAGCCAATATCATCAATTAAAAAATCTCAAAAAACAATAAATAAAAATAAAGAAAATATTAATATTGAAATTGAAGGAAGACACGATGTTTGTGTTGTTCCACGTGCTGTACCTATTGTTGAAGCAATGGCGGCAATTGTTCTGCTTGACCATTTTTTACGACAAAAAACAATAAAAAATTAATTAAAAAATATAAAAAATGAAAAAAACATTTAAAATTTTAGGAATTACATTATTGGCAATTATTGTCATAATAATTATTTTGCCTTTTGCTTTTAAAGGAAAAATTGAAGACAAAGTTAAAGAAGAAGTTAACAACAGTCTGAATGCAAAAGTTAACTGGACCGACTATGGACTTTCATTATTCAGAAGTTTTCCCGACTTTTCAGTAAAACTCACGGGACTGACAGTCGTTGGTATTGATGAGTTCGAAGAGGATACTTTGCTTAATATGAAAACATTTTATGCTTCGATAAATCTTATGAGTGTATTTAGTGGAAATTATGAAGTAAAAACCATCAAACTTGATGAGCCAAAAATTCTATATAAAATCTTGGAAGATGGAAAGTCAAATGTTGATATAGTCAAAGAAACCGAAGGTGAAGCTGTTGATACCACAGAAGTTGTTTCGGAAGAACCATCAACTTTCAAACTTACATTGAAAAAATTTATAATTAAAAATGCTGATATAATTTATGATGATAGGGAAGGGGAGATGTTTGTGAGTTTACAGGATTTTAATTTTAGTTTGAAAGGTGATTTGTCAGAAGATTTCACATCGCTTTACACCAAAACCGAGATAGCACAAATGACTTTTGTTTATGATGGAATAAAATATTTTAATAAAGCAAATGTTGAATTAAATGCAGATTTTGATGCTGATTTAGTTAACAGCAAATATACTTTTAAAGAAAATGAATTAAGGATTAACCAGTTGTTTCTTGGTTTTGACGGATTTTTTGTGATGCCCGAAGAAGGCTATGAAATGGATTTGACATTTTTTACTAAAAAGACTGAATTCAAAAGCTTTCTTTCTTTAGTTCCTGCAGTATATTCTAAAGATTTTGAAGACATCGAAGCCCAAGGAAAACTTGCTCTTAACGGTTTAATTAAAGGAACTTATAACGAAGTTTTGTATCCAACAATTAATCTTGATATTGTTGTTGAAGATGGAATGTTTAAATATCCAGATTTGCCAAAATCTGTCGATAATATTGAAATTAATACTAATGTTTCAAACCCCGGTGGAAGTCTTGATGAAATGATTGTTGATATAAAGAAATTTCATATTGAAATGGCAGAAAATCCTGTTGACATAAAAATGCTTATTGTAACTTCAGAAGAAGATGTTTCCCTTGACGGAAATATTAAAGGAAAAATTGATTTGGCACAGGTTAAGGATTTTTATCCACTCGCCGAGGGTGAAGACTTGTCTGGAGTTATAAAAGTTGACTTAAATACTAAAGGAAATCTTTCATCCATCGAAAATGAAAAATATGATGAGTTTGAAGCAGATGGAAATTTAAATATTAAAGGGATGAATTATCAAAGTGAAGATTTTCCACAAGGAATTTTGATAAGCAACGCAGAAATGAATTTTAGTCCTAAGTATCTTTCTCTTATTGACTTTCAAGCGAAATTCGGAAAAAGTGACTTAGCAGCAAATGGTAAAATTGATAATATTTTATCTTATTTGTTTAATGATGAAGTATTATCAGGAAACTTTAAAGTAAGTTCAGATTATTTGAATCTTAACGAATTTATCGAAGACAGTGAACAAATAGAAACTACTGAAGAAACTACTACTTCAGAAACAGAATCAACTATGACAGTGTTTGAAGTCCCGGATAATTTTGATTTTTCTTTAACTGCTGTTGTTGGAAAACTTATTTATGATAATATGGAAATGACATCTGTTTATGGAAAAGTATTGATTAAAGATGCTGCGGTAGTTTTAGAAAATCTAAATATGGATATGCTTGATGGCAAATTAATTGTTGATGGCAGTTATGGAACTCAAGACCCGCAAAATCCTAATGTTGATTTTGGTTTGAATATTAATAAATTTGATATTCAAAAATCATATAAAACTTTTGGAACTATGAAAAAATTAGTTCCTATTGCCGAAAAAACCTTCGGAAATTTTTCTGCTAAGATGAAACTAAAAATGACTCTCGACAAAGAAATGATGCCTGTTATGAAATCTGTTAGCGGGAATGGTTCAATATTTACTTCACCGATGATTATAAAAAATGCAAAGATGTTCAGTAAATTGGCTGATGAGTTGAAAATGTCTCAATTCAAAGAGTTGAAGTTGGATAAAGCAGAAATTTCTTTTAGTATCACTGATGGTAATGTTGTTGTAAAACCTTTTGATGTTATGTTAGGAAATATAAATGCAAATATTTCGGGTTCTTCCAATTTAGACCAAAGTATTAATTATGTTATGAAATTTGACATACCAAAAGAAGAATTTGGAGGAGCAGCGAATAATGTTTTAAGTAGTCTTCTTTCTGGTGCAAATGCAAAAGGATTAAATATTAGTGTTAAAGATGTTGTTACTGTAAATGCTTTGGTTACAGGTACCGTTACCGACCCTAAAGTGAAATTATTTATGGGAGAAGTAACCGAAAGTGTTATTGAAGATCTTAAAGATAAAGTTATTGAAGATGTTAAAGAAAAAGTAGAAGAAGTCATTGACAATGCAAAAGATGAAGCAATTAAACAAGCAAAATTGAAAGCAGCTCAGCTAAATGCTGAGGCTGAAAAACGTGCAAAACAAATTGAAGACGAAGCAGCTAAACAAGCTAAAAAGATAAGAGATAATGGCAAGATTGCTGCCGACAAGGCAAGAGAAGCTTCAGAAGTTGCTGCAAAGAAAATTGAAGATGAAGCAAAAGGAAAAATAAAACCTTTACAAAATGCTGCTAAAAAATTAGCTGATAAAGAAAGACTAAAAGGTGAGGAAAGAGCAAAACAAATAGAAGCTGAAGCAAACAAAAAAGCTGACCAGCTTGAAGCAAAAGCTAAAAAAGAAGCAGATGCTGTTCGCAAAAAAGCAAAAGATGAGGGAGATAAGCTGATAGAAAAAGCGGAAAATTCTTAGGATTGTATTCGTTTCTTGTTAATCGTTACTAGTTACTCGTTACTCGTTTCTCGTAGCTCGCGAAGTTTGCTTAGACCGTTTGGATTACTGGTTACTCAATTTGCCTACTGCCTACTCTTAATCTTTCAAGTGATAAATTATTGTTGTATTATTTTCATCATCATCACCTTCTTCTTCTTCATCCCAAATATATTCTTCTTTTTGGGGTCCTTTTTTTCTATAATAAATTGCTATAACAAATCCGGCAATAGCTCCCATCAAATGTCCTTCCCATGATATATTTTTTTCAGGAAAAAATTCAGGAAAAAATCCCCAAATCAAACTTCCATACAAAAAAACTATCAGTAAAGAAAAAGCCATTAATTTATTGTCTCTTC
Source organism: uncultured Saprospiraceae bacterium (assembly GCA_964385385.1). GTDB lineage: Bacteria > Bacteroidota > Bacteroidia > Bacteroidales > CAYLPA01 > CAYLPA01. Next base: position 4,570 of record CAYLPA010000141.1, read on the forward strand.
TAATTATACCACTAACAAAGTGAAAAACTGCCAAGCCATAAACCAAACCGCTTGCACCAATATGCGGGTATATTCCACGAGAAAACAACCAAACCCATAATCCCGATAATATATAAATAAGAAAAAAAGAAGGAAGGGCAATTTCGCGATAAAAATAAAATAGTCCTGCACCTAATACAATTAAAGGAACGCTATTGGCAAATAAATGATTTATGTCTGCATGAATTAAAGGCATTGCAATAATCCCAATCAAACCTTTAGCTTGCAAAGGATAAATCCCATAAACTGCAAAACTTGTCCCCGATTTGATTTCAATAAGTTTTATAATCCATAAAAAAGCAATAAAAAGTATTGGATAGGAAAAACTATATAGAATTTTTCTTTGTTCCGTTTGCATTATTTTGATTTTATATGCAAATGTAATAAAAGTGATGTAAAAATAAATAGTTAAAATTTTTATATAATTTTGAAGCAATATTTAAATTCAGATATTAGTCAGAAATCATTAGTAAAGACAAAAATTATTTATATTATTTTTTGGCAACAATTTATTAAAAAGAAAAAAAACTATGTGCAAAACTTATACTAATATTACTTTCAAATTTACTGTCTTAGTTTTTATTACAGTTTTTTTAAGCGTAATTGCTAACAGGTCTTATTCTCAGGATAATAATATTTCTACTGATTTGAAATTTTCTCGAGCTTTGGAAATAATAGACGAATATTATGTTGATACTGTTAATAAACCTCAGTTAGTTGAAAAAGCTATAAAAGCAATGCTTAAAGAATTAGACCCTCATTCTGTTTATTTAACAAAAAAACAATTGGATAAGGCAAATGAAACTTTGCTTGGAAATTTTGAAGGTGTAGGAATAACTTATCAGATTATTAAAGATTCAATTTATGTTATTTCAACGATTTCGGAAGGTCCATCTGACTTAGTTGGAATTATGGATGGTGACAGAATTATTGAAATCGATGGTGAAAATTCTACAGGTAAAAAGTTAAATAGTGATTATGTTCAGAAAAAACTTCGTGGGGAAAAAAATACAAAAGTTCAGGTTACTGTTTTTAGAAAATCAACAAACGAAATTCTGGATTTCACAATAAGCCGTAATAAAATCCCAATTTATAGTGTTGACGCTTATTTTATGCTTACTCCAAATATCGGATATATCAAAGTGAATCGCTTTGCTAAAAATACAATCAATGAATATAGTATGGGATTTTTTGCCCTCCAACTTTCAGGAATGAAAAGCTTGATTCTTGATTTAAGAGGCAATTCCGGTGGATATCTTAAAACTGCCATTAACCTTGCAGATGAATATCTTAAAAAAGATAATATTATTGTTTATACCGAAGGAGTTAACAATCTCAAATTTGAATATAATTCATCATCTAAAGGAAATTTTGAAAAAGGAAAACTTGTAGTTTTAATAAACGAAGGTTCGGCATCGGCAAGTGAAATTGTTTCCGGAGCAGTTCAGGATTGGGATAGGGGAATTATCATTGGAAGAAGGTCGTACGGTAAAGGACTTGTTCAACGACCATATTATCTTCCCGATGGCTCAGTTATTCGTCTAACTACCGCAAGATATTATACTCCATCAGGTCGTTGTATTCAAAAATCCTACAAGGATGGATTGGATAAATATTCTAAAGATTTGACAAACCGATTTAAACATGGCGAGTTTGTAAATCAAGATAGCATACATTTTCCGGATTCTTTAAAATATTATACAAACAAAAATCGCCTCGTTTACGGTGGTGGAGGAATTATGCCGGATATTTTTATCCCTCTCGACACAACTCGTGATTCTGAATATTACAAAACAATTAGAAAGAAAAGGATTTTAAATAATTTCTGTATCGAATATATTGACATTAACAGAAAAAGACTTGAAAACGAATATCCTACTTTTGAAATATTTAATAAATATTTTATTGTAAATGAAGATTTCTTGAACGATTTTTTTGAATTTTCTAAAAAAGAAGGCGTTGAAAAAAATGAAGCTGATTTTATTAAATCAGAAAAATATATCTCTCATCAGTTGAAGGCATTGACAGCAAGTATGTTGTTTGATAATAGTAAATATTATCAGATTAATGTTGATATCGACGATGATATTCATAAAGCTATAGAAATTATTAACGATAAAAAATATTTTAAAGAAAAGGACATATTTTATAAATAGTGCTTGCTCGAAAACTTATATTATAAAAATCCGCTTTTCCCTAGTCCTTAAAGGGTGAGCTGATTTTTAGTGAGTTTTCCCTTTAGGGTTCTGGGAAAAAACTCGCTGAAAATCATTTTGGTCAGTTTTTGTGTAAGCACTAAATAGATAAAAATTAAATTATTATTAAAAATATCACTAGCATCCGAAAGTCTTAATTTTAATAAGCCCTTAGAATCCCAT
>CAYLPA010000142.1:0-6977 GCA_964385385.1 uncultured Saprospiraceae bacterium
TAATTATTTCGTAGCCAATACCGTTAAAATCACCATGAGTAATACCAATTTTCACTGTACGATTATTTTCTTCTTTATTTAATGTTTTGTGCATAATGTTTCAATATTTTTATAATAGCTATATATTCTCAAACACTTGTTAAATCACTTACAATAACCGACAAAATCTTAGAAAAAAAACTAAATGCTAATTATTTTTATAAAATTCATCGGATAAATGCTGAGTAAAAAAGATTAGGCAAAGTTAAACAAGAATTAGCATTTATTTCTAATAAAATCAAATAATAATCTAACACCAGTACCAGTTCCGCCGGCACTTCTATATTCATCTTTTTTACCTAAAAAAGCAGGTCCTGCAATATCAAGGTGAATAAAAGGATAATCGGTGAAATGCTCTAAAAATTTTCCGGCAGTAATCATCCTTGCATCTATGCCTCCAATATTTTTTATATCCGCAATATCTGATTTAATCATCTCGCCGAATTCTTCCCAGAAAGGAAATTCCGCAAGTCGTTCATAAACATTTTCACCACTTTTCTTAAGGTTTCCAAATTCTTTTGCTGCCTTGGATTGCATAGCAACAATTCCATATTTCCCAATTGCTCTTGAAGCTGCACCGGTTAAAGTTGCTGAATCTATCACAAGTTCAGGATTATATTTTTTAGCATAGCTCAAAGCATCGGCAAGTATTATGCGCCCTTCGGCATCGGTGTTTAGAACTTCAACATTTGTTCCGTCAAACATAGTAATAACATCACCGGAAACATAAGCATTCCCATCCGGTCGGTTGTCGGTTGCCGGAATCAGGGCAATAACATAAACAGGCAATTTTGCTTTTGAAATTGCATAAACAACAGACGACATCATAGCTGCTCCTGCCATATCGCATTTCATATCATTCATATAATTCCCGGTTTTTATGTTTAATCCGCCGGTATCGTAAACTATACCTTTTCCAACAAAAATATATGGTTTTTTATTAATAGCATTTTCAGGCTTCCATTCAATAATCGAAAAAGTCGGAGGGTCAATACTTCCTTTGTTAACCGCAAGCAATCCACCCATTTTCAATGCTTCAATTTTCTTTTTATTTAGAACTTCAACTTTTGCCCCGCTTTCTTTTCCCATATCAATTATTGCTTCCGATAATTTTATTGCATTCAAAAACGATAAGGGTTCGTTGACTAAAGTTCGGCATAAACAAGTTGCTTCAATAACAATATTTAATTCATCAAATTTAAGTTGTTCAAGCGATTTTGCCAGAATATAAATTTCTGATAAAGAATTTTCCTTTTTGTCTTTTCCTGTTTTATATTTTAAAAATTGATAATTCCCGAGAGCCATACCTTCAGCAAAAGCTAATATTTCAGATGATTTATCTTCTGCATCTCTTAAATAGATTTTTTTTATTTTTTGAGCATTGATATTTGACAAAATATTATTGCCAGCTTTTCTGCATACTTCTAATCTTTTATGTTCAATCTTTTCATTTTTTATAATCTGAACAAAAAGCCATTTATTAAAACGATTAATAGCAATTAAATCCTTTTCGTTTTTTTGCTCTTTTTTTGCAAATTCTAATTCTTCTTCGCTTAAAAGTTCTTTTGGGATTTTTTTAATATCAGAAACAAAAATCACCTCACTTGCAGAAGATGGGATTCTATTGATTTTCTTAATTATTGTTTTCATAATTTATAAATTCTTTAAAAGCAAATTTAATAAAAAGATTGGAGAGTAGAAAATAAATTTTAAGGGGGATAAAAATTGTTTTAAATTAAACAAAAACGCTAATCCTAATTTATTACAAAATCTGAAAATTAAATAAACCACTATGGACTGAAAGTGCCATAGTTTTTTCAAAGACTGAAAGTCTTATATTATTCAATGATGAAGTTTGAATCATCCAGGTCTGTTGGTTTCCGGTGATGTTCCAAGTATTCATTTACCATTTCATCTGTTATATTACCTGTACTCCAACAACCAAATCCAATTGCCCAAAAATGTTGACCCCAATATTTCTTTCCTAACTCTGGAAACTCTTGCTGAAGTTTTCTTGAACTTCTCCCTTTTAGTTTTTTTACTAAAGTGCTAATGGATTGTGATGGACGATAACTCAAATGCATATGAACATGATCTTTTGAAACAACGCCTTTTAAGATTACAACATCTTCTGCTTCACAAACTTGAATTAGAATTGTTCTACATCTTGTCTTAATATCACCTTGTAATACTGAATAACGATACTTTGTTGACCACACAATATGCACTGTTAAACTTGATACAGTATGACCATTCGATCTTTGATAATCTGTCATCCTGCAAAGATAAGATTTTTAGAAGCTAAAGCGAGATGCACTAAAGTGCATAGTTTTAACTAATTTTGAGACCAATAAATTATTTTTTATTGTATTTAATATTATTTTTTGTATATTTGGGAAAAACTTTGAATATATAATTAAAACTGATTTATCATGAAAAAAACTAAGAATTTCTTTAAAAGAAAAAAAACGAAATTTCCAATTCTAAGAAAATTAAGTTACAGTAAGTATGTTTATAATGCTGTACTTATCATTTTCTGTATTGCTGTTATCACATCTTGCAATAAAGATGAAATTAATGAGAGCATAATGATGACTCCAGGAAGTGGACCATTACCAGGTCCATACCCTGATGTAGATGTGCTGACAGAATTAGGAGCTCAATTTTCTAATCCCTGGTCAGTAGATAATATGACACAAGCTTCAATAAATCTCTATGACGATGCTTCTGAAATTTATAACTCCCATAATTATATTCGGTTTTTGCCTTCTGATTTGGATGACTTAAAAACTTTAATTGATGATACTAATTTAGTTCTTTTTGATACACCTTTCGATTATGAAATTATTACCGAAGGAACCTATTATCAAGAACCTAATATTCCTGAGGAGGATATTACATGGCTCTATACTGTTGTTCCCGTGAATTATAATTTGCCTAATGTTTATTATGAAATACTTGAAAACCTATATATCCCAAGTGATATAGAAGCGGATTTGGAAGATGAAGCATTAAGAATAACAGGACAGTTAGATACTACAGCAGATGCTTCAGGAGGAACAAAAGCATGGAGGTATAAACCTCAAGGGTATATAAGAGTTCAAAATAGCCAGTTAGGTACTGTAGGTGTGAAAAAAATAAGAGTAATTGCAAGAAGAGGTTGTAAGATAAAAAGGACATATACTAATTCAAGTGGTTATTTTAAGATTGAAAAAAAATTCAGGAAAGCTAGAATTTATGTTAAATATAAAAATCCACGAATGCAACTTCGCTCTATTAGAGGTATTAGAATATGGCAAATAGCATATCCATTATGTATAAAACTTGGAAAATATAAAAAAAGTGCATTACAGAATATTAATGAAGTTTTTGGAGAAAACCATGACTCTGGTATCACCCCATCGAGAAACTATTTTGCAGCTTTAACAATAAATGCTGTTGAAGATATGAGAACCTATTGCTCACAAAATTCAATTTCATTGCCTCCAGATGAACTTAGGATTTATATAACTAACTATCTCAATGGTTCAGCTTCAGCTTCAATGCTTCATAAATTGGATAATACATCATTGTTAAGTTCAGTTGTTGATGTTTGGTTATATTCATCTTTGCTTGGACCATTTGAAGCCGTAAAAAATGTTGTTAACTTATATTTGCCCGATTTAACATTTAGTTATAATTACGATGATGAAGGTGATTGGGCTTCTGATGAAATAAATAGGATTCAATTCCACGAACTTGGACATTCGTGTCATTATGCAAAAGTTGGAAATAACTGGTGGTGTACTTTTGTGAATTATACAATTACTCAGGCATTATTACATTCAGGCGATCCTTATGGAGACGGTACTGCAAACAATGCCGGCTATTGTGGCATTGCAGAAGCTTGGGCAGAAAATGTTGCATTTACATTTTGTGAAACCAAATATGGATTACATCATAGTCAAGCTCAAACAACACAAGCATGGGATATCGAAGATAATAGATGGATTTGGCAACTTGAAGAATGGGACCCTGATAATGCAAATAATCCTTGGATACCTGATGGAATATTTCATGACATTTGGGATGGAGAAGGGCAGTCATATCCTGACCATTTTGAACCTAATGCGGTTACTGATAATGTAATTGGAATAACTATGGGCGATGCTTTTAATTTCTTAATGAGTTCAACGGAATCACCCGAAGACTTTAGAGACCAGTTAATAAATAACTATTCCGGACAAGCAGCTAATATTACTACACTTTTTACAAGTTATGGTCATTAATGAAAAATTAAAAGATGAGAAACTTAAAATTAATCTTCATATTATTGTTAATAGCAGTTTGTTTTACGAATTGTGAAAAAAAATGTAAAAATGCTTATTTTTTTGAATTTCCATTTACGATTAACCCTGCAAGTGATACAATAAGCATAGGTGATACATTAACCATAGAATCAATTTATGATTCTCAGTTATTAGATAAAAATTCAAACGAATATATCCAAGTAAATGATTATGATTTTCATTTTGATATATTTCTTTTAAAACTTGATAGTCTTGAAAATTATTCTTTTGATTATTTTGATTTGGTAGTAAATAAAGGTAATTTAACTACAATAACTTTTTCAGATGGTCATAAAAAAGAAAGAATAAAATATTCTTATGAAAATAGTAAAAATTATTTTAGTCTTAACATAATTCCCCAAAAAAAAGGAATCTATTATATTGCTCAACGTCCGTATATTACAGGAGTAAAATATGATGATTTACATATTACTGATACAGAGTGTGAAGAGAGAGTAGATGACTATAATGTCAATACAAATAAATTACAAGATAATCATTTTTATTTATTATCATATTCTACAGACCCAGATTATAAAAATTCATCATACTCTGATTTTACTAAAATCGGTGGTTTTTGTTTTGTAGTTAAATAATTTCATGAATTAATAATGCTAAATTTTAGATTAATCTTACGCAACCATTATATTTGTTTGTGCATTTAAAAGTAAACATAACATTCTATTATTTGAATTATAATTCACTATTTTGTACTTGAAAAAATTTAATAGCAAAATGTATAATCTAAAATTAATCTCCGTATTACTGTTAATAGTAGTTTGTTTTTCAAATTGCCAAAAACCCTGTAAAGTTGCTTATAATTTTGATTTTCCATTTACAATTAGCCCTGCAAATGATACAATAAGTATTGGAGATACATTAACAATAGAATCAATTTACGATTCTCAGTTATTGGATAAAAATTCAAACGAATATATTCAGGTAAATTATTATGATTTTCATTTTGATTTTTTTCTTACAAAACTAGATTCTATAAATAAGTTTCCGTATGATTACTTTGATATTATTGTAGTTAAAGGTGAATTTAATACATTCACTTATTCAGATGGGCATAAGAAAAAAAAAAAAATATATTCTTATGAAAACAATAAGAATTATTTCAAAATTAGTTTAATTGCTCAAGAAAAAGGAATTTTCTATATTCGTCAGTATCCATATATAACAGGTGCAAAATATGATGATTTGAATATTACTGATACTGAATGCGAAGAAAGTGTAGATGACTTTAATATTATAACAAATGGTGGTCAGGATAATCATTATTATTTATTATCATATTCAACGGATTTGGGCTATAAAAATGCTTTATTATCCGATTTTACTAAAACGGGTGGTTTTTGTTTTGTAGTTAAGTGAAATTGCAAGAAATTGCAAGAAAAATCTTTAAAAATAATTTTAGTCATAGATTGTTTTTAATCAATCCATACAATTACATCCTTTTGTAAAAAATATTTTTGTTTTAGGCAATTGTTCGGCAATTTTATCCTGAGCTTTATAGCTCATTCTAATCACTCTCAAGTCAACAGTTTTTAAAGTGTTTTGCAGTTTTTTTATTTCATCAGGAAAGTAATAAATCTCATTGCTCCACAAATCAAGATATCGTAGTTTTGTTAATTTCCCTATTTCCGGAGGAAGTATTTCAATTACGTTTCTGTTTAGAATTAGCTCATTCAAATTTATCAACATTCCTATTTCATGCGGAAGAAAAATAAGTTTGTTTTGAGAGAGATTTAATTTTTGAAGGTTTTTCAGATTCCCAATTTCTTTTGGTATTTTTTTGATTTTGTTTTTTTTGAGATTTAGTTCTTGTAGATTTGTTAATGTGAAAATTCCTTTTGGAATTTCATCAAGTCTTTTTCTTTTAAGTGTTAGTTTATAAACTTTCTCAGGATTTTTTAGCGCTTCATCAAGAGATTTATATTCAAACTCCTTTGAAAAACTTATAGAATCTAATATCTGAGCGTTAACTTGAAAAGACAAAATCAATAAAAAAATTAATATTGTATTTTTACTATTCATCAACAAACCAAGTAAAATTTTCATTTTAATTTATCAGATTTAAGTATTTTTTTTACTTCCTTTTCATCAACAATAAGACGGCTTTTCAAATTTTCAATATTTTGAAATTTTATTTCGTTACGAATTCTTTCAATAAAAAATATTGTTAGTGTTTTATCATAAATATTTTCATTAAAATCAAAAATGTTTATCTCGATTAAAACTTTATTAAGATTTAGAGTTGGTCGTTTTCCGATATTAAGCATTCCTTTATAGATTTTTCCTTCAAACAGTGCTTTCACAGCATAAACTCCATTTTGGGGAATAAGTTTATATTTATCTTCAACTTTTACATTTGCTGTTGGAAAACCAATTTTGCTGCCAATTTTATTGCCTGTTTCAACTTTTCCTGTGATTGAATATTCATAGCCGAGAAAGGAGTTTGCTAAAGTAATATTCCCTGCTTCAAGAGCTTTGCGAATTTTGGTTGAACTAACAGCAATATTATTAATTTCTTTGGCAGAAATTTTTTCGATATCAAACTTATATTGATTCATTAATAATTTTAAATTTTCATAATCTCCTTCTCGT
>CAYLPA010000143.1:0-6936 GCA_964385385.1 uncultured Saprospiraceae bacterium
GAGCATCTTCCATAAAATCTTCTCTTTCAATAAAAATTTCTTTAGAGAAATATATTTTTCGTGTTCCGGCATTTTCATCTTCAGGATTATTAATTGCGTCCAATTCATCAATTTTTCCATCGGGAAAGTTAGTTATTACAACCTTTAAAGGATTAAGAACAGTCATTCTTCTTTCTGCTTTTTTGTTAAGGTCTTCACGAATGCTGTATTCAAGCAAAGCAACATCAATAACATTATCACGTTTTGCTATTCCTACTTTATCAGCAAAATTTCTTATTGATTCTGGAGTATATCCTCTTCTTTTCAATCCTGAAATTGTAGGCATTCGTGGGTCATCCCAACCCTTAACATGACCTTCTTCCACCAAATTCAAAAGTTTCCTCTTGCTCATCACAGTATAACTTATATTAAGCCGAGCAAATTCAATTTGTCGAGGTCTGAATTTATCGTCAACTAATTGTTCGAGAAACCAATCGTATAAAGGACGATGAACTTCAAACTCAAGAGTGCATAATGAGTGAGTTATTCCTTCAATATAATCGGATTGTCCGTGAGCAAAATCATACATCGGATAAATGCACCAATCATTTCCGGTTCTATGATGAGAAGCATGTTTAATGCGATAAATTGCAGGGTCTCTCATGTGCATATTTGGTGAGGACATATCAATTTTTGCTCGTAAAACTTTTTCGCCATCTTTAAAATCTCCGTTCTTCATCTTTTCGAGAAGCATAAGATTTTCTTCAACAGACCGATTGCGATAAGGGCTTTCGTTGCCCGGTTTTGCTAGTGTTCCACGGTTTGCACTAATTTCTTCTGAGCTTAAATCACAAACATAAGCTTTGTTTTCTTTGATAAGTTTTATCGCCCATTCATAAAATTGTTCAAAATAATCAGAGGCATAATAAGGTTTGTCATTCCATTCAAAACCTAGCCATTTAATATTTTCTTTTATTGACTCAATATATTCTACTTCTTCTTTTATAGGATTTGTGTCGTCGAAGCGTAAATTGCAAAGTCCATTATAATTTTTGGCAATACCAAAATTCAAACAAATTGATTTGGCATGTCCGATATGAAGATAACCGTTAGGTTCAGGAGGAAAACGGGTATGAATGCGGCTTTCGTTTTTGTTGTTTCTTAAATCCTCTTCAACAAAGTTTTCTATAAAATTAAGCGATGCTTTAGTTTTGTCTGTTTCCATGTTCTTTTTCTAAAATAATTATTTTTTATTTTAAGCAAAATTAAATTAATTATTATATTGCGGCTTATTATTTTTGAAAAAGCTTGAATGAAATTTTTAAATTTCATCAAAATAACAAATTATAAAACTAATTTCGATGTCGCTAATCTCAATTGAAGGAATGGATTTTTTCGCTTATCATGGCTGTTTTGAAGAAGAAGCAATCATTGGTGCCAAATTTATTGTAGATGTTTTTTTAGAAGTTAATACAAGTGAAGCGGAAAATACTGACGATTTAAACAAAACAATAAATTATCAAATAGTTTATTTGTTGGTAAAAGCCGAAATGGAAAAAAAATCAAAGATTTTAGAACATATTGCCAAGCGAATTTTAATTTCTATAAAAAATAATTTCCCCGAAATCATTGATAGCAAAGTAAAAATTTCAAAATTAAATCCACCCTTGGGAGGAAAAGTCAGAAGTGTTAGTGTTACTCTTTCATCAGAAGACCTAACTTAGGCTCTTAGGCTAAAACTTTCACCAATATGTTGTCTTTATTGATACTTCGGTATTCGATATTAGTTAATCGATATTCATTAATTTTTTTGTAACTATCTACCATTCATCCTTTTTAACCGTAAATTCTTTCTCAATTCATCTTTACCCTGACCCTAAAGGGAATCAGAATTAAGAAAGAATTTTCTCCTTTTGTTAATTAAAATAACAATTTTAGTAAATCAGATTCCTGTAAAATCATCCTTAAGGACCGAGGCAAAATTTTACAGGAAGTTGATTTACGGCTTTAAATAACGACCCTACCAAATAGATACATTATTTTTTTTAATATCTTAATTCTTATTTTCAGGCTTAAGAAATGAAATTTATCATTGAAAATTGAAATATATTTTTAATTTTGCATTCTGAAAATATTGGTCTCGTGGCCGAGTGGCTTAGGCGGTGGTCTGCAAAACCATTCACAGCGGTTCGAATCCGCTCGAGACCTCATGAAATATAAACCCCTTTGTTAATCTATGGATTGCAAAGGGGTTTTTCTTTTGGGAACAAAACCAAATTTGTATATCGAAAAAATCTTTTTAATTAGATTAAAAATAGTTGATTAAAAAAGATTTATTATATTTGGGGAATTAAAGTATATCTGATTAAGATATTTTTAATTGTATGAATTGTAAATTAACAATAGGAACGAATGTAAATTAACATGGCACGGATACAACATTGGCACGGATTACAAATCGTGCTAGCGGCGCAATTTTAAAAAACGACAGCGTGGATACAGACAGACAAAAGAATCGCCGATTTCTATTGACAGTTCTTGAAAATATTTATCTTGAATTGACTTCACCAAAAGTCTTTAAACATTTGGACAAATAATTTCTTAATAATAATTTTAATCAAATCAAAATGGAACAAAACAAAATCGAAACGTTCATCGCATCAATGGGAAGTAAATTTCCAAGCGAGAAACTAATGCTTATGAGAAACCAACTTGAAAAAGTTGATGACTCTAAATTAATGGTTATTCAATCAATCCAATACAAAGACACAACAACACTTTTAATAGTTTCGCTATTCTTAGGCAGCTTAGGTGTTGATAGGTTTATGCTTGGAGAAACTGGACTTGGCGTTGCAAAACTTTTAACTTGTGGTGGTATGGGAATCTGGACAATCATTGACTGGTTTACAATTATGGGCAGGACAAGAGAACTGAATTATCAAAAGTTTACTCAAGTTGCTTTTTAAACTACGATACAACTTTTACGCTAAATACCTACTGACATTTTCATCAATTGTTGGTGGGTATTTGGCATTGGTTGTGTTTGATAATTACTCAAACCATTCACACACGCCAGTTTGTATTTTCAAAGTAGTAACAGGAATTCCTTGCCCTGGTTGTGGTATGGGGCATGCGACACTTGAACTATTTAAAGGAAATGTTTTAAAATCTTTTGATTACAATATATTGTGTGTCCCTTTTACTTTGACAATTATTATTTCACTTATTTGGTTACTAAGGGATATTTTCATAAAAAAGGAAACATTCTTTAGCTTCATCAAGCAAGACATCAAACTACCATTTAAGATTTTACTTTTTTCAATAATCGTTGCTGGCTGGACTGTAAATATTATTAGACAAATATGAAAGAAAAGTAGCACATAACACCGTTGGCGCGGATTTGCAATCCGTGCCCTAACTGTCGGAATTAGGATCGTAATATTTATGTTTAAATAAAAAAATCTAATATTACATAAAGTTATTTATCAAGATAATTCCTAAATAATTAATTACGAATATAATTTCTTTTAAAATTTATTTAATTAATTCCTTAAATGTTAATATTTTTTATATCTTTTGGGAAGCTAATTATGAGTTTTATCTTTTATGAAAAAAGAAAAAGTTTGCTTTATTCCACCATATTGGGTGAATAAGGTTACCTTTTGAAAAAAATATAATAAAAATAAAAACAATTGTTTATACACAAACGTTATGGTCAATTAGAAGACAGGGATAAAATAATAATGTTAAAACATAATAGAATATAGTGGGATAAAAATTTGACCTGAACAATCCCTAAAATTAAGTAAGGCAGAATTAAAAAATACAGTAAAATGAAGAATGTGTTTAAAGTATTAAGTTTAGTAATTATTATTACTTTTGTTTCTTGTATGGGTTCATATGAAGAACAAGCAAAAAAAGAAATGGATAAAATTGAGAACCAAGTAGCATTAGACGCTGAAAAGCAATATGAAATTGCTAAGAAAAATGGTTCAGACATGGATGCTTATGTTCACGCTGGTATGGTTGCGGCTGCATATCTACAAGCCGAAGATGAAGAGAATTATAAAAAATGGAAAGAAATTGAAAAAAAAGCAGGCAAAAAGGTTGGTTTATAGTTTTAATCAATGATAGTTAACAAAAGGTTATTGAGTAATGCACCGCTGGCGCAGATTTACAATCCGTGCCCGCTCGAGACCTCAGGAAATGTAAACCCCTTTGTTAATCTATGGATTGTAAAGGGGTTTTTCTTTTGGGAACAAAACCAAATTTGTATATCGAAAAAAACTTTTTAATTAGATTAAACATAGTTGATTAAAAAAGATTTATTATATTTGGGGGATTAAAGTATAACAACATTGGCACGGATTACGATTATGGAATGATAGTATTTATTCTAGTTTTATGAATGGCGGACTGGGTTGTGGACAACATGAGATTTATAAAGGATACAAAATTTCAAATAAACCATAAATTTGACCAATTTATAATAAGATAAACCACGCCCTACAAATTTGCGCCAGCAGCGAAACGACAAATTATTTAAGCTTGTTGATGCTAAATTATGGGAGTAAAAACATTCTTTATTTACTTTCACGCAACCATATTCTTACTCTGAACATTATAAATATGATAAGAGCTACAACAGCAAATGAAAAAACATCTAATCATATTATTTATTCTTTTTCAATTTAACACAAATGCACAGAATAATGAATGGCATCACTATCTTGGTTCAAATATTATTCAAATACCTACATTAACGGCGGATTTTAGTTATCTCACATCAAACCGACACTGGTATGACTTGGTAGTTAATACAGGATACACTTTTCATTATTTACCTTATGCTGATATAAATGCAATTCTATTATCACCTCATTACAAAGGCGGTAATGATGGATATCATATGCTAAATCAATCCGGACCTTATGTAAACCCTGGAATTAAATTTAATTTCCGGAAAGATGAAACTGATAATAAATATTTCTTTATTGGATTTCTATCAAAAAATTCATTTTTGCATGAGAAAACAAGATACTCAGCACCTTCAAGTAATGAAACTCATATTTTCGAACATAATAAATTTATTTATGGTTTAAGTATTTGGGCTGGGTTTAATTTTAAAATGAAAGACAAGATCAATTCTGATTTAGGAATTCAAATTTCTAAACCATTAACTAATATTTCTAATTTATATGGATATCAAAACTATATTCCAGGAATCGGGTATATGGAAATTGCCGAACCCTCTTATCATATTTTTCCATTAATAGTTTGGAATTTTAAATATAAAATTGGAAAAAACTAATTTAAATAATTTGCTTTATTCCCAGCAACAATTTGTTAAGCTAAACGACGAATTGTTTGATTTGTTTATGCTAAATTATGGGAGTAACCTAGTCAATTTTCAAATTGTAATTTCATAAAAAACCCCAGCTCAAATGAGCTAGGTTCTATAATTCATGAATAATAAATTAAATTAACCTCACCGCTGGCGCGAATTTGCAATTCGTGTCCGCTCGAAACCTCAGGAAATGTAAACCCCTTTGTTAATCTATGGATTGCAAAGGGGTTTTTCTTTTGGGAACAAAACCAAATTTGTATATCGAAAAAATCTTTTTAATTAGATTAAACATAGTTGTTTGAAAAAGATTTATTATATTTGGGGGATAAAAGTATAGCAACATTGGCACGGATTACAAATCCGCGCCAGCGGCGATTAGTACAACTAATTAGTAATGCAATAATTGTGAATAATGGAATAAACTTTTTCATAATTTTAGATTTAATTAATATTAATAATTTTTTCTTTACAGAGCTACATTAGAAACAATATTATGACATACAATAGTGTTAAATATCTCTAAAATTACAAAAATCATTTATTATTGCCTTATTGTCTAAATTTTATTATTAATGTTTTTTATATCTTTGTGGAAAGCTAATTATGAGCATTATATTTTAAGAAAAAGAAAAATTTTGCTTTATTCAACCATATTGGGTAAATAAGGTTACCTTTTGAAAAAATATAATAAAAATAAAAACAATTGTTTATACACAAACGTTAGTCACTATGAGAAAAAAGTAAAAATATCATTCAAACCAAAATTTGAAAATTAATGAATAGCGAAATCGAAAATTATGAATGGGATGCTTTTATTTCTCATGCAAGTGAAGATAAAGACGAGGTTGTTCTTCCTCTCTATAAGATTTTGACAAATAAAGGAATGACAGTTTGGGTTGATAAACATGAAATATTTCTTGGTGATAGTTTAAGAAGAAAAATTGATGAAGGATTAGCAAAGTCACGATTTGGAATTGTCATATTAAGTGAACGATTTTTCCAAAAGGAATGGGCAATGAAAGAATTAGATGCACTTGTTTCAAGAGAAGACGGTAAAGAAAAAGTGATACTTCCAATCTGGCATAAAGTTGATAAATCTGTAATTTCCAAACATTCCCCTTTGTTAGCTGATAAAATAGCAATCTCAAGTGAAAAAGGATTGGATTCGGTAGCAGAAGAAATTATTAGAACCTACAAAAAAGAGTTAGATAGCAAAGGGATTTTATTTTCAAACTCGCAAATAAATGCATTAAAAGAGGCAATTAGATATACAAGGTCAAGAGAAGGAAATTATAGTAGTACTGACCCTCTTGTTCAAGTAACTGGGAAATTAAATAGTGAAGAAGGGTTAAACATAAAAAATTACAACTCAACTGAATTGTCAGTTCTTCTAAAAGCAGTTGACGACAATATCAAATATCTAAACAATTATAAATACCAAGGTCTTTCAGACGAAGTAGCAATAAAAAACAAACAAAGAATTCTCGTTCCATTGTACGAATTGAGAACAAAAATTCTAAATGAAAATTAAAAAACACAGTGACTAACAATGAACTGAGCTAAAATCCAAACAAAAATATTACGACCTCAAATAAGAAGCCCCATTAACA
>CAYLPA010000144.1:0-6882 GCA_964385385.1 uncultured Saprospiraceae bacterium
TTTGTTTTAATTTCTATCAACTCAAACTCACAAGAGATTTATTCTGTAAAGTCTGTTTATTCAGAAATATTTAGGTGCAGAAAAGAAATCTATAATGGAAGAGAATTTTTTACTCGAACGACAGTAGAAATTGATTCTACTCACGAACTCTCAATATTGATAAATACTTCGCTCAAGAAACTTGATTATTTTTTATTGCATTTTACTATTATTAATCATCAGGATTTTTTACAATATGGTGATTCATTAGAACTACAGAATAAATTTGTAAAAGCTCTACAAAACGACAGTTTATTCAACAGCGTAATGGATAAATTTTTTAATCCAATATTGAATGCATCTGTTCCAAAAGATACTTTTAGCTTAGATGAAGTAATGAATATTGCTGTTAAGTTTTTATATATTCCGGGAATTAGCACCAAAGGATATTATCAAGCAAAAGTGTGTACAGGTCGAAATGGGATAATAAAAACTGAAAAAAATAGAAACCCGAATATTGAAGCATTCTGTTTTGTATCTATATTTAACAATCTGAATAATGAAAAATATAATTTGTATGATGTATTTGTTGAAGAGATTAAAAAGTTATACAAAATAAATTTAGGAATAAATAAAAAAGAACGACTACTAAGAGCTCAGGGAGCAATTTATATAAGTATGAGCAATAGTGATACTTTAAAAGCTCTTCTAAAAGATGAATATGAAAAAAACAAATCATATTTGCCATTCATATTAGAAACTAAATAAAGTCAATTTTGAGAAAATAATTATTGCAATTTAATATTGGCTCTTTCGTTAACAGTTTCTTTTATTTTCACACCATTTTTATAAATCACCTGATAAACAATTTTTCCATCTTTATCCCAGTATGTCCATTTTCCATGCTTCTTGACACCCTTATAATTTCCCTGTCCTTGTTTTTGTTCGTTTTTATAATAGGCTGTCCATTTTCCTGTAGGTTTTCCGTCAACAAAAGCTTGCTCCTTAAATTTCTTCCCGAACTTATCATAAAAAATCCATTTGTCGATTTTCTTTCCTTCTTTATATTTTCCACATTCCTGCAAGTTGCCTATTTCATACCATTCTGAATAGGAACCATCTTTAAGTCCATCTTTAAAATCTCCAATATATCTTTTCTTTCCGTTCATATAATATTGAACCGATTCTCCATTTTTAAGATTATTCTCATAATTTGCTTTATATTTTTTTTGTCCGTCTTTGAACCATCCCTCCCATTTTCCATGCATTTTTCCTGATTTAAAATTTCCAATATCTTTAACCTTACCGTTGTCATACCATCTTGTCCATTTTCCATCTTCTTTTCCATCAACATAATTTCCTTCCTGAAGTTTTTGTCCGCTTTCATAGAATGTAATCCATATTCCTATTTTTAAACCTTCGGAAAAATTTCCTTTTTTCCATAGCTCTTTTGTTTCATACCAATATGTCCATAATCCATCTTGTTTTCCATTAACAAAATTCCCTTTACTTCCAATGTTCCCGTTTTCATGAATAAATTCCCAGATGCTATCCTGAAGTCCTGCAATTGATTTTCCTGTCATTTCAAGGATTCCGCTCGGATACCACCAATTTGCAAATCCTTCAATTTCATCATTTTTATATGTTCCCTCAAATGCTTTTTTCCCGCTTCTATAAGATTGAATACAAACACCTTCTTTTTTACCTGAAACAAAAAATGCTTCTTCTTTTACTTTTCCATTGTCATACCATTGTAGCCATTTCCCATCTTTTTTACCATTCAAAACCTTGCCTTCTTCTATTTTAGCTCCTGTAATATTCCATCTTATATTGACTCCATTTTCAATATTTGTTTCATGCCATTTTTGCCCATTAGGATACCACTCTATCCATTTGCCTGTTTTATTACCATTTGTGTCAAATGTGCATACTAACATTTCTTTTCCGTTTTTAAACCAGTAGGTCCATTTTCCAACCTGAACGGAATCTTTATAAAAACCTTCGCTTTTCTTTTGATTGCTGTTCCAATATGTTATAGATTTTTCCTGTGAATAACAGATTACTGAAAACAGTATTAATAAAATTGTTAAAATATTTTTTCTCATGTTTATAGTTTTGAGTTTAGGTCTTTGGCTAAACAAAGTGAAATCCTGTAAATGACCGCAATAAAAATTATTTTAAAATTCAATATTCTCTTTGTGTTGTAAAAATCACTAATTGTTCAAGAGATTTTCTTGATTGACTTTCAGGAAATTCTTTCAAAATGCTAAGAGCTTTATCCTGATATTCCATCATTTTATCTTTAGTATATTTTATTCCCTCACTATTGTTAATTTGGTCAATAACATGTGACACTTTTTTGGGGTTATTATTATGATTTTTAATAATATTGATAATTCTCTTTTTTTCAAGATAGCTGATATTATTAAGCATATGAATCAAAGGCAAAGTCATCTTTTTTTCTTTAATGTCAATACCGTTTGGTTTACCGGTATTATTATCCTTTTTTAAATCAAAAAGGTCATCTTTTATTTGAAAAGCAATGCCAACATATTCACCGAATTGATGCATTTTTTTTATAGTTTCGGCATCAGCTCCTACTGATGAAGCACCAACAGCACAACAAGAAGCAATTAATGAAGCAGTTTTTTTTCTAATAATTTCAAAATAAACATCTTCTTCAATATCAAGACTTCGGGCTTTTTCAATTTGTAGTAATTCGCCTTCGCTCATTTCTCTGGTTGCATTTGAAACAATTCTAAGCAGCTCAATATCGTTATTGTCTATTGAAAGTATTAATCCTTTTGATAATAAATAATCACCAACTAAAACAGCAATTTTATTTTTCCAGAGAGCATTAATAGAAAACACTCCCCTTCTTGTGTTTGAATCATCAACAACATCATCATGTACAAGTGTTGCAGTGTGAAGTAACTCAATTAATGAAGCAGCTCGATAGGAAGATGGATTTATTTCGCCACAAATATCCGCTGCAAAAAAGACAAACATAGGACGCATTTGTTTTCCTTTTCTTTTGTACAGATAGCGATTAATTATATCAAGAAGTGCAACTTTACTCTTCATCGAAGCTTTGAACTGTTGTTCAAACTCTTTAATATGTCCTAGAATCGGAGCTTTTATTTCTTTTAAAGAATCCATCAATTATTTTTGAATTTTCAAAAGTAATTAAAAATCACAAATAAAAAAATGCTGGGGGATTTATCATAAACAAAAATAACCACGGGTAAAATCCGTGGCTAAATACACTTTAATAATCAAAATTGTTGGTGTTGAACTATAAATTCAATAATCCAATTAAGCCATCACTTTTTGTTCAACTTTTTCGAGCTCAACAGTAAAATGTCGCATAATCGGAGCTTCATAAACTATTTTATAACCTGTTTTTATTTCATTTCTTCGATTATAAACATTAGCCAGAGCAGTTGCAATATAATCCATGTGGTTATTAGTATAAACTCTTCGTGGGATAGCAAGCCGCATTAGTTCTAAGTCAGGAAAACGGTTTTCCCGAGTATTCGGGTCACGGTCGGCAAGCAAAGTTCCAATTTCAACAGCTCTAACACCGCCTTCAATATATAATTCAATAACAAGAGTTTGGGCAAGCAATTCTTCTTTTGGTAGATTAGGCAAAAATCGTTTAGCATCAATAAAAATTGCATGTCCTCCGAATGGTTCTAATACCGGCACACCAAAATCTTTTAGTTTTTGTCCAAGATATGCTACTTGCCCAATACGGGTATCAAGATAATCAAACTCAGTTCCTTCATCAAGTCCTTGAGCCAAAGCGTTCATATCTCTTCCTGACATACCACCGTAAGTAATATATCCCTCAAACATTATATTAAATACGCTGGCTTTTTTAAATAATTCTTCATCTCTAAAACCAATAAAGCCACCCATATTAACTATAGCATCTTTTTTACTGCTCATAGTTGCTGCATCAGCATAAGAAAACATTTCTTTAGTTATTTCCTTAATAGATTTATCGTGATAACCATCTTCTCTTGTTTTAATATAGTAAGCATTTTCGGCAAAACGAGCAGAATCAAAAACTACAAGTTTTCCATATTTATCGGCAACTTTTCTTATATCTTTTATATTCTGCATAGAAACGGGCTGTCCACCAGAGGAATTACAAGTAACTGTTACGACTATAAAACTTATTTTTTCAGAAGGATATTTTTTTAAAACATTTTCTAATTTGATAATATCAATATTTCCTTTAAAAGGATGATGAACTGTTGTATTAAAAGCTTCATCGATTGTACAATCTACCGCCTGGGCTTTTCTATATTCTATATGACCTTTAGTTGTATCAAAATGTGAATTTCCGGGAACTATATCTCCCGATTTAACTAAAACAGAAAAGAGAACATTTTCAGCAGCTCTTCCCTGATGTGTAGGTAAGAAAAAATCAAAACCCAAAATATTTTGTATAGCATTTTTCATTTTAAAATATGAAGATGCTCCTGCATAGCTTTCATCCCCAATCATCATTTCAGACCATTGTTTGTCGCTCATTGCTCCTGTTCCTGAATCGGTTAACAGGTCAATAAATACATGTTTACTTTTGAGTTTAAATACATTATATTTTGCTTCTTTTATCCATTTTTCGCGTTCTTCTCTTGTGCTTCTTCTTATTGTTTCAACCATTTTAATTTTAAATGATTCTGTATATGGTAATTTCATAATTGTAATATTTTAATTTTTTATTTTAATAAGTTGTGAAACTAAATTATTAAGGGTTGGAATGAATTTAAACTAAAATTCGTCTCTATTTTTAATATTTACATAGAGATTATTACATAATGAAGAAAGTAGTTTTACTTGTTTCATTTTTATATGAATTTATTTTTTCAAAATTATAAAAAGAAATTAATAAGTCAAAATTTTTTTTAACTTTATTACAATTAATTAATTAATAATAATTGATGCTCACAAAAAAGAGAAGCAATTTAGTTTATTCTGAAAACAAAAATGAAGAAATGAGTTTAAAAAATATTTAATATAGCTTATCCACTTTATTATTTCCTTAAATCCGCAACATTTATTAATAAAACGAGTTAAATAGCTGTGCAAAAATATTTTGCATAGCTATTAACCGTATGATTTTTTCACTTAATTTAGTGCTACTAAAAAACATAAATAAGGATAAAATCTTTGAAGTCTTCAATTCCTAATTCTTTTAATTTGAAATTATTATATATTTCAAAGAAAGTGTCTTTAGCATTATTGTCAAAATCATAAATCGTACGATCCAAGTCAAAAAATAGATGTTTGTATTTTTTCATGTATAAAAAATTTATATAAAAAATTGC
Source organism: uncultured Saprospiraceae bacterium (assembly GCA_964385385.1). Taxonomy (GTDB): domain Bacteria; phylum Bacteroidota; class Bacteroidia; order Bacteroidales; family CAYLPA01; genus CAYLPA01. Next base: position 5,319 of record CAYLPA010000144.1, read on the forward strand.
CTGCAAAAATAATTAAATATTGGATAGGTTTTAATTTGATGTACTGAAGAATAAAAAATATTCTTAAAGGGTTTTGAAAAATTATTAAAACTTTTTGTAAAACAACCCTTCCATGATTTAGATGATTAAATAAGCTCGACTCTTATTACAACTTAGAGACTATGCCAAGCGGAGATTTTAAAACTAAACAAACTTACCAATAATACAAAAAACATCAGAATTCTCTGAAGCTTTTGTCTTTTTTTATACCACGAGATACAATCTCGCGGCAGCGGGGCATACACTAATTATTTAAAATTAATGAAACCTGACTAATTACTATTTCTTTTTTGTATTCTAATGAATCATTTTGAAATAAAAAATATTCTGAAGTAATATAGTTTTTTGATTTTACTGCTAAATAAATATTTCTATTTGAAAATAAAATTACACTGTCATTAATATTCTGATATATGTCAAAATATTTTTTTAAATATTTAGTATTGTCCTCAACGTTAAAAGGTATACCCTTTAAACTAAAACTTTTATCTTTAACAAAGATAGCATCTATAATTTGATTTGTATCACTATAATACCAAGGAAGATTCGAAAAGGACACAACTACATCTGCTATTACTATAGGACTTAATTCTAATGATTTATTTAGAATATGAATACATCCATGCAAATGATAACCTTCTTTCTCATTCACATAAGACATCTTATTCATTCTACTCGAAGTTGTACCTCGTATATCCCAATTCTCAATAAAGTCCTTATATGATGGCATTTCTAAAATTGGCAATAATTCTTTTTCTGATTTTAAGGCACTATCCTGGGGATATACAGTATCTAACAATGGTTTGAATGTTTCTGCATTGTTTTTTCTATTATTAGAAGTACAACCTATTATTAAGCTTAGAATAATATAAATATACGTTTTTATTACATGTTTCATAAATTGTTTATCTCATTTCTTGTGTTTCAGGAATATCTTGTTTTTCAGGGATATAATTAGCTTTCTTTGGCTCCACTCTTTCCATCATTACTGTTGTTCCAACACTAATCCCCAGCTGCCGCACGAATCCTTTCGTGTGGCTTAATAATTACTATATTTTTATATTCGTTTCTTGTAAATACATCTAACCATTACTGCAAATGTAAAACTTCGTAAAATAAGTTCCTTCCGTATTTTGTATTTCAACTCAATAGACAAAGCTAATAATAATAATTATTTTTTGATTGAGTTTTTAAATAATTAAATATTGCAAAATGATAATTATTATTCAATATTCATTATTTTTGTCGAAAGTATTTTTTTCTGAATAATATTAAAAAATGGATATAGACCTTTTTATTCCTTGCTTTATTGACCAGATTTATCCTGACACAGGTTTTAATGTTGTTAAAATTCTAGAGAAATTTGATGTTAAAGTTCATTATAACACCAAACAAACCTGCTGTGGTCAAATAGCTTTCAACAGCGGATATTGGGACGAAGCAAAAGAATTAGGTGAAAAATTAATACGGGAATTTTTAAATGACCGCTACATTGTTGGACCTTCTGCTTCATGTGTTTCTATGG
>CAYLPA010000145.1:0-6859 GCA_964385385.1 uncultured Saprospiraceae bacterium
GAATTATCGTTTGAATAAACTTTTACATAATACAATCCACCGGCTAAATTGTTAACATTAATAAATTGACTTTTATATAAAGTCTTGCTTATTAAAGTTTGGCCTAAAATATTAATTAGTTTGAATTGGATTTCTCTTTCAGAGTTTAGTTTAATGAAAAATTTATCAGAAGCAGGATTTGGGAAAATACTAATAAAATTATCATTTGAGCTTTCTGTTATTCCTGGATTTTCTGTAGCATTTGCTTTTAAATATATATTAATTGAATTAGCATCAGTTTGAACAGTTAGATTACCTGATAAATTACCTGATGAGGTTGGGAGAAATTCAATATTTAATGCTTGAGAAGCATTGGGATTTAAAGAAAAACTTGTATATGGAGTAATAGTAAAGCTACCTGGTGCAACAATGTTTGTAACATTCAATCCTAAATTTCCGGTATTTGTTAATAAGAAACTTTCGTTTCTAAATGTATTTGTTAAAATATTCCCAAAGTCAATAGTATCTTTATTTGAACTTACATTTCCCATAGGAGCTTGTGTGCTTACACCTGATAAAATCACTGAGTCCAAGCCGGAAACTGCATTTGAAATAATTTTAGCAATGCCATCATAGGTTTGAATTGCAGTAGGAGCAAAAACAATTGTTACAATTTGACTTCCCCCGGGATTAACTGAAAAATTTGTTGGATTAGCAGTATAATTCAAAGGAACTTGAATTGATGTAACATTTAGTTGTCCGCTTCCTGAATTTGAAACTGCAAAGCCTTTTGTTTGTTGAGTGTTTATAACTGTTAAATAATTCAAATTTGATGGATTGATGGTTATAATTGCCTGCTGAACAGCAGAGCCACTACCTTGAATATTTAAAGAAACATTATTTGCATCAGATGAAATATTAATCACACCTGAATAGCTTGTCATTGAACTTGGTGAAAATTGAACTATAACTTGATGTGATGCTCCTTGTCCGACCTGAAAATAAGTTGAGCCAATAATAGAAAATCCCGCTGGAGTTGTAATTCCTGTAACATTAACAGATGCATTTCCAGTGTTTGTTAGATTAAAAGTAAGTTGAGAACTTGAGAGAATTGGGATTGTTCCAAAATTCAATGAGCCTGGATTTACAGTTAGATTTCCTATAGGAATAGCAGTGCCGGTTCCTGATAAAGAAACTGTGTTAGTTCCTGATGCAGCATTTGAGTTAATTACGGCTTGCCCGCTATAAGTTTGAACTGCTAAAGGAGCAAAAGTAATTATTATAACTTGACTGTTTCCTGCTGAAACATTAAAATTTGTAGGATTAGCGGAGAATCCGTTTGGCAGTGTAATTGAAGTAACAGTTAAAGTTGCATTTCCTGTGTTGCTTACTGTAATGTTTTGACTTTGAGTAGTGTTTACTGTAGCTGTAAATGACAAACTTGCTGGATTAATTCCTATAATAGCTTGTTGTATTCCAACTCCCTGAACAGGAATTGTCAAGTTATTTGCATTTGATGTTATGCTAATATTTCCTGAATATGTGATTGCAGATATTGGAGAAAAAATAACATTTACTACTTGTGAATCATTAGCCTGAACAGTGAAACTTGTATTCCCCTGTATGCTAAATCCCGATGGTGTAGAAATATTTGTTACTGATGTTGCAAGATTACCATTATTTCTTATTGTAAAACTCATTGTTGATGAACCAGAAACATTTACATTTCCGAAATTCAAGGATAAAGGATTTACAACTAAATTTCCTTGAGGAATTGGCTTATAAGCACAAATGTAAAAAGAGCCGTTTTGATTACCACCATATTCCCAAAATCTGGCAAAAATTGTATCACCGGGAATTTGTCCTGTAAGTTCAATTTTAGGCATACTTCCTGCTCCACTATTATCATCGCATTGAATTAAAGTTAGATTGCCGCAACTTCCAGAATAAAGAGCCATTGCTCCATTACTAAAACTTCCTGAATAAACACTGGCTTCAAAAGTGATGCTACTGTCTGTTGGTACAACTGCTTTAAACCAAACATCTCCGCCATTATAATTTCCGCATCCGGGAGCTGTAATTCCTATAGAAGCAGTAGCATTATTGTTTGATGATAACAATTGATTACAAACAGTATCAACTGCTAACAAAATAGCATTACAAGGATTGTCATTAATTGGTGTACTTGTGTTTGTTACAACAACATTTGCTGTGAAAGGGCGATAATTATGTTTTGACAATGTTACAATAATTGTTGAGCCTACAGTTGTAACAGGAGAAAATGTGATTGTTCCTGAGCCGCTTGATAATGTTGTTTTTCCTATTAATTCGCCATTATAATATGCTGTTGCTAAAGCCGTAGGGCAGCTTGAATTAGAGATTGATAAAGTTGTTGAACCGGAAATTATAGTTGCCGGAACTGTTGCTGTTATTGTTACTGGAGCGTTTGTCCAGATTTTCATTGCAGGGTCGCCGAAATAATGGAATAATTCGCTGGAATATCTATTGGCGGAATTTGAACCATTCCAGGTTGCAATCATTCTAATCAGTCCCTGATTTAATACATCCCCCATTGTGAAAATATCGCTATGAGAATTTAATGTGGGATTTGTAATACCACCATTACCGAAATTTGGTACAAGGCCCGGATTTGACCAAATAGCATCAATCATTCCAATCGAGAATCCATCATTTAATCCGCTATAGCTATAATATGAAGCAGCAATAACACCAGCAGCACCAGAATTATTCAATCTAAGAAATTTTTCTGCAAAACATTCATTTAAAGTAAATTCCCCGGTATGGCAATTAATGCTGAAAACAATTGGTAATTTATTTCCGTTGCTTAAGCTATTCATTGATGTTTTAGTATAATAAGGCTTACTCCATCCTGAGCCACCAACATATCCGTGGTCTCTATGAAAAACGTAGAATTTTCCGGAATTAATACTTGATGTAATATCACTGGCTCCTCCATTCCAATTAAAACTATTTGATTTTAAAAGAACCGAAGGAATTAACTGCCCGTCTGAATATGCTCCGTTATTGTAACGTAATGGAGTTACACTTGAATTTGTCCAGTAAATTCTTTCAACTGTTTTTCCTTTTGCGATAACGTAATCTCTTATTTCTTCACTCGTATGGACAAATCTTCTGTCTGCGTAGCCATTGGTATTATCATCCTGAAATTGTGCACAATTCAATCCATTTGAATAAAATGAAGAATTTGTTGTTGGATTTCTTTCGTAATTAATAATTTTTTGAACAACTGTCAATGCTTGAGTAGGAGAGGAAACGGAAATTCTTCCATGAGCCATTTCCGGAACATAATCATTTGTTCCGTTCATACAAGCATAATATAAATCTGTGCCAAATGGTTCGGGAGGAGTATCATTAGTATATTTAGTTTCAGCGGGAACTGCATATGTGCCGCCATGGTCGCCGAGAATTACAAAATAGTCAGGTTTTGGTGTCCAGTTAGTGTATCGACTGTGAATTGAATCTTTCACCTGAACTGATGTCCAGCTTGAACGACTTACAACTTCAACACTGTAACCCATTTGCCTTTTCCATTTTGCCAGAGAGTCAGCTGCAGTACTATAAGCTGAATGAGTTATTATTATATAATTTTTTGGTGGTCCATTTGAGCTTTCTGCAATTTGTCCATTAGGAATAAATTTATTATTTAAAACAGAATTTTTTAATAATGTTGTAAAGTGATTGCTGTTATTAGTTCCAATGCTTTCAAAAGATTTGCTATTTCCTGTAAACTCAATTCGAAACCTGATTTTTGAATATACTTTTATTTTGCCTGAAACGGGATTGAATTGTACAGGACAAATTTGAGTAATTGCCAAAGCTGTGTTTCTTAAATTTTGTGTTTCTGTTATATCAACTATTCTTTCAGGATAATATTTATTTGTATTATACAACTGCTGGTCAATTTCAAATTTTGGATTGGGAGAGCCATAAGTATCTCTTGCAGGTTTTAAAGCAGGGTGAATCATATAGCCCGAATATTCTACTGATTGAACTTCAAGAATAATGATTTTTGTTTTTGCATTGTCAGGTATTGCTATAATATCTTTATGACTTGGAAGAGCCGGCTTCCCAGCATTTGCTAATTTGCCGAAACCATCAATATGTAAAAAATTATATTTAGTGTTCTGGACAATTTTACTTGAAACATTAGCTCCCTGAAAGGTGTATTCAACTTCAATATAATTCGTTCCATTGTCAGTAATATTACGTTGGGGATAAGTTGTGGAATCTTCAGTAATATTTCTGTTTTGAATAAATGGCAAATAATTATTCTGGGCAAAAATGCCTGATGATACTAAAAACAATACAATTGAATATAAAATAAAATTTATTGTAGGAAATTTAAAAAATTTAGTCATTATAAAAGGTTTTATTAATTAATACGATTACATATGTATATAAGAAAATGTTAATTATATTATGCAAAAATAAAAAAAATGTTGTAATAATTAGGAAAATTGGAATTAATCAAAAAAAATTTGAATTTTAAAAATATTCTTTTATTCGTTTTTTCAATTCAATTTATTTCAAACCAAATATTATTATTATTTTTGCAAAAAAAAGATGGGCAGAATTTTAGCCATTGATTACGGACAGAAAAGGGTTGGAATTGCAGTAACTGATGAACTTAAAATATTTGCAAAATCATTAACTACAGTTCGTTCAATTGATATTATTCCTTTTCTTAAAGATTATTTTAGCAAAGAGAAAGTTGAATGTATTGTTGTTGGAGAACCCAAAAAAATGGATAACACTGCTTCAGAATCAGCAAAATTCATAAAACCATTTTTAAAAAAGTTAAAAAAAGAATTTCCTGATATGCCAATTGAAAGAATTGACGAAAGATTTACATCAAAAATTGCTTTTCAAACAATGATTGATTCGGGAATAGGGAAAATGAAAAGACGTAACAAAGAACTTGTTGACAGCATAAGTGCAACAATAATTTTACAATCTTTTTTGGAAAAAAACAATTAATTATTAATAACACAAAAAAGCGAATTATTTTTTGTAGAACAAAAACAAGAATTTATAAATAAAATTATGATACTACCGATATATGCATATGGACATCCAGTTTTAAGAAAGATATCAAATAATATTGATAAAGATTATCCAAAACTTCAGGAACTTATTGATAATATGTTTGAAACTATGTATTTTTCTTCTGGAGTTGGATTAGCTGCTCCTCAGGTTGGATTAAATATTAACTTAGTAGTTGTTGATACAAATCCATATAGCGAAAATTACTCTGAAGCTAATAATATTAAACAAGCTTTTATTAATCCTGAAATTATAGAAAGAACGGGAGATGATTGGGAGTTTAATGAAGGATGTTTGAGTTTGCCTGAAATAAGAGAAGAAGTTGTTAGAAAAAAAGAAATTCGAATAACATATTATGACGAAAATTTTGTTTTTCACGACAAAACTTTTAATAGTGTTATAGCAAGAGTTATTCAACATGAATACGACCATATAAACGGAATTCTTTTTGTTGACCATTTAAGTTCTTTAAAAAAAACACTTTTGAAACGCAAATTAAATGATATTTCAAAAGGGAAAATTAAAACTGACTATAAGATGATTATTCCGAAAAAAAAGTGATGATTCTAAATTTCTTGAATTTTAAAAAATTGTTTTATCAAATATAAAAAAAATGAAAAGTTTAAAATTACTATCAATTTTTATAATTATATCAGGAATTTTTATTTCCTGCTCATCGCCAAAAGAAAAGTCCTTAAAAAACATTAAAACACTTGAAGAAAATTTGTTTGCTGATAACATAGAAAATTTTGATATGAAAAAAGCAGAGGAATTGCTCAATGCCTACACAGATTTTGCAAAGAGTTATCCCGATGATGAAAACTCAGACGAATATTTATTCAAAGCAGCAGATATTTCTATGAACATAGGGCAATATAAAAAGTCAATAGAGTTGCTTGATAAATTAATTTCTAACTATCCTGATTTTGAAAAAATTCCTGAATGTATGCACTTGCGTGGATTTATTTATGAAGATAAATTGGATAATCTTGGGAAAGCTGAAACTTCCTACAGAGAATTAATTGAAAAATATCCTGAGCATATTCTTGCTGAAAATGCAAAAGCATGTATAGAAAATCTTGGTATTCCTGCTGAAGAACTTATTAGAAGATGGGAAGCTAAAAACGATTCAACTTTAACAGATACTTTAGCTAAGAAATAGTTTTTTAAATTTTAATCTGTTTGATGTGGAAATCAAAATTGAATAAATGTTTTATTTAATTTCAACAGATAATTTTCTGTTAATCATTTCTTGATAAATAGGACGAATTTCTTCAAAATCACCTGATTTCACAGCACACTTTCCGCTAAAATGAACAATAAAAGCACATTGTTCTGCTTGAATTGAGTCATGTCCACATAATTCTATTAAAGTGTTAATAACAAAATCGAAAGTGTTAACGTCATCATTATAAAGAATAATTTCTTTATTATCTATTAACAATTCAATGCTTTCTTCCGAAAGAAAAGGGTTTCCCTTTATCATTTTTATGAAATTAAAAACTTAGTCAACAAAATAAAGAGTAAAATATATTAATGTCAATAGATTAATCAAAAATGTTTCAACAAGATTTTAACAAAATTGTTTTGCTATGCTTAGCTGAAAATAAATTAATAAAGTAAATATTCTTTTAGGATAACTGGCACTATGTTGATGAATTAAATGAATTTTAAAAAGTGATATAATTTTTTTAAAAAAAAAATATAAAAATATTAATATTTTATTATTTTTGTAATCTAAGAATATAAAACTTTATATATACATAATTAATTTTTTAAATAATAATAAAAATAA
>CAYLPA010000146.1:0-6848 GCA_964385385.1 uncultured Saprospiraceae bacterium
GAATTATTTGTATTTTGTGATTTGTATTTTGTGATTTTCACTAAATTCGCAGTAGCACCATAAAAGTATAGAAAAAAATTACATTAACTTTTGATATACTTGCCACCATCTATCAGGAATATCATTTTTCAATGCAGTTTGATAATCGTTATAAGAACAAGGTACAAGATAATGACGTTCATATTTTGATTGTAGAGTTTTTTTGCAAGGGACTTTCATCCACCATCTATCGCTTTTTTTGCTTTTATAGAATTCTATTTCGTGTTTATCTTCATCAATTGAAACAGAATATTTTTTATAGTTTTCAGGATTTAAATAAGGGAAATCATTTTTTCGATTATAAAATCCATCAATAAAATACCATATCATTTGTGCAAGCAGATGAGAAGTTTGTTCATTATTATCAAAAGAAGGATTGATTTCATAAAATCCAATAGAAGAAAGTTTATCGCTTAATCCTGCGTATCTGATGATCTGACAGGCTTCTTCTCCATAAAATCCATTAGGGGAAGCATTTTTATTGCCGGGGGCATCGGATTGACGAATGGAGGAAATATCAAAACTTAACATGTCTGCGTTACGAACAATAGGTTCAACTTCTTCGAGATTAGCTCTGACATTACCTAATCTATAAGTGTCAAAGTAGAGATTTTTCATCAAATTTATTGCTTCCTGGTCAACAAAATATGTTTGATAGCCAATATTAGTATAATTAAATAAAACGTTTGGTTGGTGTAAAATTATTTTACTCAGGTATGATCGGGAGTTAATTTCTTTCTCGGAACTTCCAAGGTCAAAATTAGAATCAATAGCAACAATGTTAATAATTTGCCCCAAATTTTCGTATGCAAGATAATTAGCATAAGTTAAATCCTGGCTTCCCCCTATGATAACCGGAACTATATTTTTAGAAATTAATTCTGAAATAACTGAACTGACAGCAAAATATGTATCTTCAACAGAAAATCCCTGTTTAATATTTCCAAGGTCAATTAATTTTGTATTGTTAGGTCCTTGATAAAGTTTATATAAATATTTTCTTACAATATCGGGGGTTATTCCGCAACCTTGGTTATTGATTGCATATCTTTCTTCATTAATTCCGATTATTGCAATATCGATTTTATCTAATACCGGAAAATTATTTTTTTCAACATAAGTTTTAATATCGTCCCCAATGCGATTTTTATGAACTGTGCTATCATCGTCGAAATCGGGAATTTCAATTGGTTCAAAATAAATAGATATTTCCATTTTATTTAGTTGATTTATATTTCTTTTTTCCTTTTTTCTTTGGAGCATCATCAACGATTTTCAAACATTCGTCAAGGCTAAGTGATGCTGCATCTTTATCTTTAGGAATTTTATAATTTGTTTTATTTAGAGAAATATAAGGACCCCATTTTCCATTAAGAACTTTAAGGTTTTTATTCTCTTTAAATTCTTTTATAGTTTTTTCTTTTTCTTTTTTTCTTTTTTCTTCAATAATTTCAATAGCTCTTTTTTCGGTAATAGTTAAAGGGTCGTCGGTTTTACTTAAAGAAAAGAAAAGTTTATTGTGTTTTACATAAGGACCGAATCTTCCGATTGCTACAGTAAGCTCTTCGTCTTCGAATGTCCCGATTGCATAAGGAAATTTAAATAAATCAAGTGCATCGTCCAAAGTTAAAGTGTCGAGGCTTTGTCCATTTTTTAGTCCTGCAAATCTTGGTTTTTCTTCTGAATCTGTATCACCCATTTGAACCATAGGTCCAAATCTTCCAATTTTCACAAAAATATTTTTATCGGTTTTAGGGTCTTTCCCAAGCAATCTTTCACCAATAAATTTTGAAGAATTTTTAAGAGTATCATCAATTTTTGCATGGAAAGGTCCGTAAAATTCATGAATCATTTCGTTCCATACTTTTTTTCCGGCAGCTATTTCATCGAATTCTTTTTCAACTTTTGCTGTAAAATTATAATCAATAACATCGTCGAAATATTGAAGTAAAAAATCATTTACAAGTTTTCCGATGTCTGTAGGAAATAGTTTTGATTTTATTTGTCCTGTGATTTCAGTTTTTTGTACTTCTTCTATATCATTACTTATTAATGAAATGTAATCATAATTTCTTTCTTCTCCAATTTTATCTTGCTTAACAACGTATTCTCTTTTTTGAATAGTAGAAATTGTTGGTGCATATGTTGATGGTCGTCCTATGCCTAATTCTTCCATTTTTTTAACTAATGCAGCTTCTGAATATCTTGGAGTGTGATTAGTAAATTTTTGTTCTGCAATAATGTTTTTGCGAAATAAAATATCATTGATTTTTAAAGGTGGTAATATACCTTTTTCTATTCCATTTTCTTTAACGTCGTCAGTTGATTCTAAATAAACTTTAAGAAATCCATCGAATTTAATAACTTCTCCTCTGGCAACAAAATTTTCTTTAGCATTGGAAACATCAATAGTAATGGTGGTTTTTTCCAATTCAGCCTGACTCATTTGAGAAGCTATTGTTCTTTTCCAGATTAGTTCATATAATCTTTTTTGAGATGCATCAGCTTTAACTTGGGGTTTGTTTAAATAAGTAGGGCGAATGGCTTCGTGAGCTTCTTGAGCACCTTTGATTTTAGAAGTGAATTTTCTTGTTTTTACATATTTCTCGCCAAATTGTGTAATGATTTCTTTTTTTGCCATTGAAATTGCAAGATTTGACAAATTGAGAGAATCGGTTCTCATATATGTAATATTTCCTGACTCATATAGCTGCTGAGCTACCATCATTGTTTTAGAAACAGAAAATCCTAATTTTCTACTTGCTTCCTGTTGCAATGTAGATGTAGTGAAAGGAGGTGCAGGAGATTTTTTTAAAGGGTTTTTTTCTGTATTAATAACTTTAAATTCAGAATTTTTGCATTTTTCGAGAAAAGCTATTGCTTCTTCTTTGGTGTCAAATCTTTTCGATAATTCAGTATTGATAATAGTTGCATTGCTATTTTCATCTATTTCAAAACTTGCTATTATTCTGTAATAAGATGATGATTGAAATTTTTTAATTGTTTCTTCTCTCTCAACAATTAATCTAACAGCAACAGACTGAACTCTACCTGCAGAAAGAGCAGGTTTTATTTTTTTCCACAAAAGAGGTGATAGTTCATAACCAACAAGTCTGTCAAGCACTCTGCGTGCCTGTTGAGCATCAACTAATTTTTTATCAATTGCTCTTGGATTTGTAATTGCCTCGGTTACGGCTGTCTTTGTTATTTCATGAAAAGTTATTCTTTTTGTTTTCGATTCATCTAATTTTAATGCTTCGACCAAATGCCATGAAATAGCTTCTCCTTCACGGTCCTCATCAGTTGCTAACCAAACTGTTTCCGATTCTTTTGCTGCTTTTGTTAAATCTTTTACGACTTTGGTTTTGTCAGGTGATATTTCATAATTAGGGGAAAATCCCTCATCAACATTAATACTTAAAAATTTTGGTGAAAGGTCACGAACATGACCAAAACAAGATTTTACTGAATAATCTTTTCCTAAAAAGTTTTCAATAGTTTTTGCTTTTGCTGGAGACTCAACAATTACTAGGTTTTTCATTTTTGATATATGGTTTTTAAATAAAAAAATTCGCTGCAAATTTAAAACAATAAATTTTCTAAAAACCAATATTTTTTTTTCTTAAGCAAAATTTAATGAAAAAATGGAATGATTTTTTAATTTTGCAGTGCTATTGTTTACACATATATTATAGTATAAAAGAACTATTAAACATTAAATTTTATTAATTGAAATCAAAGAAAAAAATATTTATTGAAACCTACGGATGCCAGATGAATTTTTCTGATAGCGAAATTGTTGCTTCAATTTTAATAGATAACAATTATGAATTAGCTGAAAAATTTTCTGATGCAGATTTATTATTAATAAACACTTGTTCGATAAGAGACAATGCCGAAAAAAGAGTAAGAAACCGATTAAAAGAATTTGTTTCATTAAAAATTAAAAAGCCTGAGATGGTTATAGGAATAATAGGTTGTATGGCAGAAAGACTTAAAGAAAAACTATTTGAAGAAGAAAAAGCTGTTGATTTAATTATTGGTCCCGATGCTTATCGTGACTTGCCAAAACTTTTAACAAAAATTGAAAGCGGGCAAAAAGCTGCAAATATTATTCTGTCGGAGGAAGAAACCTATGCAGATATTAAACCCGTCAGATACGGTAGTAATGGTGTGTCTGCATTTATTTCAATTATGCGGGGTTGTGAAAATTTTTGCTCTTATTGTGTTGTGCCTTACACAAGGGGAAAGGAGAGGAGTAGAAATATTGATTCAATTATTGATGAAGCGAGATCACTTTTAAAGGATGGATATTCCGAGATAACTTTACTTGGACAGAATGTTAACTCTTACAGATGGAAAAAAGATGGTAGAGAATTTAATTTTACTGAGTTGATTAAAAATGTTGCTTTAATAAATCCGCTTTTAAGAGTTCGTTTTACAACATCTCATCCCAAAGATATTTCTGATGAACTGATTGAAACTATTGCGAAACATAAAAATATTTGCAACTCAATTCATTTACCTGTTCAATCGGGAAGTAATAGTGTTCTTAAAAGAATGAACCGAAAATATACTCGTGAGTGGTATTTAAACAGGATTGAAAAAATTAAAGAATTAACCCCTGATTGCGGACTTACTACTGATATTATTTCAGGATTCTGTGGTGAAACAGAATTTGAGCATAATGAAACTATTTCAATTATGAAAAAAGTTGGCTATGATTTTGCTTTTATGTTTAAATATTCGGAACGTCCCAATACTGCTGCCGAAAAGAAATTCAAAGATGACGTTACTGAAGAAATCAAGAAAAGACGATTAAAAGAAATTATTGAGTTACAACAAGAACTTTCACACAAAAGCAATCTTAGAGATATTGGAAAAACTTTTGAAGTACTTGTCGAAGGTGTTTCAAAACGTTCAACTGAAGATCTTTCAGGAAGAAACAGTCAGAATAAAGTTGTGGTTTTTCCAAAAAGAAATTTCAAAAAAGGAGATTATGTTAATGTTGAAATTATTGATTGTACATCTGCAACATTGATAGGAGTAAGCCTGTAATTTTCTATAAAAATTTGTAACTTATCAGTCCTAAATAAAAAAAAGCCACAGATTCACAGATTTTCAAATATACTATTACTCCTAATATGTTAAATCAAGGTTTTTAGTTGTATAAATGACTATTAGCGAAGTAAAATAATTATGTTATTATCTCTGAATTACAAATAAAAAAAATATTTTTTTATTATTTGTAAGACAATCTGATGAAATTATATTTATAATTTTTTTTTAATCTGTTAATCTGTGGCATCTTTTCAAAACTGATTCGCAACAAAAATTTTAAGACTAAACAGGAATTTTGTAAGAGATTTTATTACTTGTTTTTTATTATCATCACACTACAAAATTTGTCAGGAATTGGAATTAAACTTTCAGGGATATTTTTAACAAAATCATCAATAGCTTTCATAAGACCTTCCCATTTATGATTATAATCATGAATAATTATTACACCACCTTTAGAAAGTTTTGGATAAAAATATTCCAAACCATCTTTTGTGGAATTATAAAGATTGGCATCCATAGTAACTAAAGAAAATGTTTCGTTTTTCAGATTATAAGTGGATTCGGGAAAATGTCCTTTTTGAAAAATTAAATTTCTATTACCATCAATATAATTTTTAACCGCTTCAATTGAAGTGTCGGAAAAATTTTTCGAAGTATAGGTTGCAGCCTCGCCTGTTTCTTTTTCAATGTCTTTTTTTGAATATCCTTCATAAGTATCAAACAAATAAAATTTACGGGTGTTGTCCATCTCGTGAATAAATTTTGCTGTTTCTCCTTTATAAACGCCAAGTTCGGCAAAGGAACCTTTTATGTTTTCGTTTTTTATGCGTTCAATTTGGTACCAGAAATTAAAAAATCTGACTTTGTCTGGAAAGTTTTTTTCGAGTTGAATTAATTGGTTTGAGATTTCTCCGGCTTTCTTTTTATAATCCCATTGAACTGAACTATATTGAGTTTTTTCAAATAATAAATGCCATAAATATTTAATCGAGAAAATAATAAAAAAAATTATTATGAGATAAAAAAGTAATTGGAGAATTGTACTTAACATATTGTATTAAGATTGATTTTTTGTTGTTTACGCAAGTTTTCTTAATTATGTTACCTTACATGAAAATAGATATATGTTTCTCATGAATTAATTTTTTAAAAAGGCTTGAAAATTCTAAGGGAAATAATTGTTTAATCAGAATCAGGATTTTGTAAATAAACAAACATTTTCATCAATAAAATAGTTATACTGTTATTTTAGTGGAAGTGAAAATATTTTAATATTCAATAAATTCCAAATAGCAAAAAACAAATAGCAAATAAAACCCAAATTCCAATGTGTGAAAAACTCAAACAACAAAAATGCTAATTAACACAATGCCTTAATATTTACATATCGGTCTTTAATATGTAAATAGTTTTGGAAATTGTCCCGATACTTATCGGGATGATAAATTGAAAATTATCCAGACGGACAAGTTTTGTCTTTTGGGATTTGTCTTTTGGGATTTTCACTAAATTCTCAGTAGTACTAATAAAATTAACAAAGTTAGTTTTTGTGAGTTGAGCCATTTTTTTACCACTCTCAACATTTTTAGTTACTTTCTTTAGTACGAACATAAGTCCCCAAATTATTGCTAGAAGGACAATAAAATATATTATGAACTTGTATTTTGGTTTTTTCATTATCTACTTATTGGAAATTCAAAATTAAATATAGTTTTTAACATTCTTACGTTAAAAAAAATGTTTTT
>CAYLPA010000147.1:0-6767 GCA_964385385.1 uncultured Saprospiraceae bacterium
CAGTTACACCGGAATCAGGGAATCGGAATATTTTAAAGATCTGAAGATAAAATAGGGAAAATTTACTTATAATACTCGCACAATACTTTTATCTTGACTGCTATCATTAATTTAATCTTATTTGATTTGTGAAAATTAACAAAAAGGAAAAACTATGCTAAAAAGAAACATTTTAATTATAAATATAATAATATCATTTTATATTACTTTATTTTCAATTACTGAAATTGAATTGAAAAATTCTGGTCAATATTTATATGGTACGGGAACACATCTGAAATTTGATAAAGCCGATAAATATGCATTATCTGACTTAAGCTCACAAATATCAACCAGAATTGAGTCAAGTTTCGAAGATTTACTTATTGAAAAAAATGGAATTGTTAATGAAATTTCAAATAAAATCATTAACACTTATTCTGAATCAATAATTACAAATGCAAAAAGATTAATTATTGAACTTGATGATGGGACGGGTTACAAAATATTCCGATATATTAAGAAAGAAGAAAAAGAAAAAATCTTTTCAAAAAGAAAACAAAAAATTATTGAATATACAAAAAATGGACTTAGAAATGAAAAAGATAATGATATTGGGAATTCATTGAGGAGTTTTTATTGGGCTCTAATTTTGTTGAAAAGTGTACCCAGCAAAGAGCTATTAACTTTTGATCCTGGTGGGGGAGAAAAAATATTAGTAACATTCCTTTCAAATAAAATCATTAAAATACTCAACTCGATCCATTTTAAAATCGAAGATAGTACCGAACGAACAAATAATTATTCTTTGAATGTTAAAGCCAGTTATAATAATAACAAAATTTTAAGTTTATCATTCAATTATTTTGATGGTTGCGAGTGGATTGAGTCTAATATAAAAGATGGTAAAGGAGTTATTTATATTCCTAAAGTATATTTTGATAATACAACAAATATGCGATTAAGTATTGATTATGAATATAAATGTTTTCTGAATGAAGCCGCCCTAGATGACGAAGTAAAATTAGTGTCTGAACACATTTATGTGAATTTTGACAACTCAAAATATTTGGATAAAGGCACTATTAATTCATCAACCAATAATTTGATTAAAGCATCAGCTATCTCAAATATTATTACTGAAAATAATTCAGAAATGATTAAAGAAATCCTTAGTTCTATTGAATCTTCCAATTTTCAAAAAGTTAGGAAGTATTTTACTGATGACGGATTTAAACAATTTATGAAAATAATGAATTATGGTAAGGTTGAATTATATTCAGGAGATCATAGAATTGAAGAAATTAAATGTGGAAACCAAATTCAGATAAGAAGCATACCTTTGATTATAACATTAAAGGATAAAAATAAAAAAATCATCTATGATGAAATTGTTCTTTTAGTTGAGAACAATAAAATCCAATGGGTTAATTTCACAATAAGTGAGAGTATTATTACGAGAGAAAAACAAAGAAGTCTTATAGCTAAAGACTTTGAAAAAAGAATGTTGGGTATAAATTTCATGGAGTATTACAAAACTATTTTTTCATTGAAAGATATTGTTTTAATTGAAGAGATCTTCGCTGATAGTGCAATTATATTTACGGGATATGTACGAAAGACAACTTCAATTCCAAACGACTTACAGGATGTGATTACGAATCAACTGAATAATAAACAAGTTGAGTTCAATAAAATGAACAAGAGTCAATATTTAGGAAAACTGCAGAATATGGTTTTTAAAAGAAATGAAAATGTTTATATTCAATTTTCAAATCTTGAGATATTAAAGCGTAGTATAAACCGTCAAATTTATGGTATTCAACTAAATCAGAATTACTATTCCACTAATTATTCAGATGAAGGCTTTTTACTTTTGTTAGTCGATTTTGAGGATGAAGAAAATCCAAAGATATTCTTCAGGTGCTGGCAACCTACAAAACAAGAAATATCGGGTATCACTCCATTAAAAGTTGGTGATTTTAGATTTTAAGAATGACCAAATTATGAATAAAAAGATCATTCCTTTTCTAATTGTCTTAATACCTATAATACTTAATTCATTTGAATTCAGAGTAACTCATTTTAAGGAAGACATAAATGATTCTCAGGCCATTTCTCGTCCTCAAAAAGATCAAAATGGAAAATTTTGTTCAGTAATTCGCATTGATACTAATATAGAAAGCGAGATATGGTTAAGTGATATCAATATTGTAAAAAAAACCAAGGTTAGCAACAGTTTATATTATTTTTATTTGAGTTCTAATGAAAAACACCTAACAATTTTAGCACAAACATTTGATCCTCTTTATTATAAAATTCCCGTTAATATGAATGGTGGCAAAACTTATTCTATGAAATTGGAAACCACTAATAATGAAGAGCAAGAGAGAGAAGAAGTTATAATTAAATTTTACCTAAATCAACTGCCAGATTCCATATTGGTTAACAAAAAATCAAAATCATTAGATAAAATAATTAACTTAGGAGAACAATTTCTATTTTATTTAGAGAGTAATCAAGGAGAACATAACCTTGGTTTTTTCAAAAAAGGTTACAGAGACATACGGATAAATAAAAACTTTGAGAAACCTGAAGAAATTTCTATCAATTTCGAGCAATTAATCGGAGATGTAACCATTCTAACTATACCAGACAGTCTTTTGATTATGCATAATAATAAGGAAATTGGATTTTCTTCAATTTATAAATATTTTATGGAAGTTGGAGATTACATCCTCCATATGAAATATAATAATTATTTAATACCAATAAATTTAAATGTAAAGGATGGTAAGAACACGTTCATCTTTAATGCCGAAGATTTACTAATTAATATTAATATTTTAACAAAACAAACTGGTGTTTTAACATTAATAGATAGCGTAATAATTGGCAGAACTCCAATTGATAATTTTAGAATTGAACCTGGTAATCACAATTTAACATTTAAATATCAGAATTGGGAACCAAGTATTAATATTGTTATATCACCCGAGAACAGCTCCTTTGTTTTTGATGTTGAAAGAGAACTTTTGGGAACTTTATCTATCAAAACTATCCCTAGTAAAATTCCCATTTATTTAGAAGATGAATACCTAGGAAAATCACCAATAATAAATTACAAAACAAGTATAGGTAATCATGAAATTTTATTTTTTTATAATAATTATGTTCTAGTAGACTCTATTGAGATATATAATGATCTTAACGACTATACTATAAATATGCAAAAAAAATTCTTTAGCAACATTTCAATTACAACAATCCCTCAAAAATTAAAAATCTTTCTCGATGATTCATTTATTGGAACTTCCCCAATTAATGATTACCCTACATTTCCTGGTTCACAAAAAGTTTCCTTTCAATATCAGAATTGGGACATTGATATAATTATTCAAGTTCAAAAAGGTTATAATGATTTCTCGTTTGATATTGAGAATAAACTGATTGGAAAACTAATTATTAATACAATACCTGATAATATTAAAGTTTATTGTGATGGCAAGAAAATTGGCAAAACTCCAATTCAAAATCATAAAACTCTAATTGGGCATCATAAACTCAGTTTTAAATATGGTGGATTAGATACATTTCTTGAAATTTATGTGAAAGGGGGAGTAAACACTTTCAATATTGATGTTGAAAATGACCTCATCGCTGATGTCTCCATTACTACAAATCCAAATAAAGTACAAACATATATAGATGGGAAGGCAATTGGCGGTACCCCTATCTCAAATATAACAATTTGTCCAGGCACGTATATATTAACATTTAATTATAAGACTGATATTAGTTTCCCACTTATAATTGAGAAGGGAATAAATAATTTCAATTTCGACATA
The DNA here is from genome assembly GCA_964385385.1 of uncultured Saprospiraceae bacterium. Lineage (GTDB taxonomy): Bacteria > Bacteroidota > Bacteroidia > Bacteroidales > CAYLPA01 > CAYLPA01. The sequence goes on from CAYLPA010000147.1 coordinate 3,828, forward strand.
GAAAATGATCTGTTGTCAACTTTATACATAAAACTTCGCCCAAAATCATACATAATCCTGAATGGTAAAAAGAAAATTGCTGATAAAAATAATGAAATTTATTATTATAATTTGAATCCTTATAATAGCAATAATATACAAATTTATACTGAGCTAAATGGGGAGAAAAGATTGTCTCCTTTTCGTAATACACATAAAATAGTTGATGAAAATTTAACTTTAATATCAGGAATTAATTCAATCAATTATGATATTGAAAATGATTTACTTTCAATATTGAAAGTAAATACAGAGAGAGAATCAAAAATATATATTAATAAAACTCTGATTGGGAAAAACAATATTATGCTTGAATTACTCCCAGGTAATTATACTTTAGGAATAAAATTTAAGGATAAAAAAAACAATTTTCATAAAACTTTAAATTTAAAATCTGGTATTAATGATTTCTATTTTGAATAATTTTAAAGGATAAAAAAAATGAGAAAAGAAAAACTATTTTTATTAATACTTATTTGTATAAGTACAAATCTCATTTCATTAGAATTCAATGTTAATGACTTTTCTGAAAATCCTAATGATTTGATTGGGCTTGTTTATTCTGTTAAAGATATTAATACTGAAAATTGTGCAGTAATCCGAATCGAAACAGATGCACTAAATGAAATTTTTATTAGTGATATAGAAGTTTATAAAAGAGAGAAAAAAGCTAGAGGGGTATATTATTTTTATATAAGTCACCGCGAACGACGATTTTCAATTTTATCCAAAGGTTATATGCCATTTGATTTTGAAATTCCTATAGCAAAATTGGAATCAGCAAAAGTATACCTGTTAAAATTATCAACATCTGGCTTCGAGAAAACAATTATAGATTCAAGAATAAGATTAGAATGTTATTTAAATGAATCACCAGATAATATCTATATTGATGAAGAAAAGGTTATCGTCTCTCCTATGCCTCTTGCAAACAAATTTTTAATAATACTTGAATTTGAAAGAGGAGAGCATACTGTAAATTTTAAAAAGAAGACTTATCGAGATATTTATATTAGTAAAATGTATGATAAGAATGAGATAATTAATGAAGATTTTGTTAAGGAGATTGGTACTATCTCTATTAATTCAAATCCTAAAGGTATCAATGTTTATTTAGATGACACATTCATTGGGGAAACACCAACAAGGGAGATATATAAAAAACCCGGGGAATATAAAATTTATTTTGAATATAAGGATTTAGAAATCCCCGTGATTTCCAACATTTCCGATGGAGAAAATAAATTGAATTATGATTTAATAAAAGATTTTATTTCATGTGTAAATATTGAAACTAATTATAATACTCAGATAATATTTAATCAAATGTCTTCAGAAAAAAATTTATTTACTGAAATATTACCTGGGAATTATCCCTTAAAAATATATTTTCATAATTATAAAATCATTGAAGAAACTATTGATTTCACGCCTGGTTATAATAAAATTAAATTAAATTTAAATGACCATTTCGATGCAAGTAATTTTGACAAATATTGTACAAAATTTGATGTTTGGCAACAGGAATCAAAAATTAGTTTGTATGCATCTGGGATGTATCTTCTATTAAGTGGATTATTTTATTATCAAGCGAATGAATACTATAATGATTATATTGAAGCAAATAATGTTCATGAGGTATTGCACTACAAAAAAAAGTATAATCAATTTATAGATTTTTATTATATCACATGTGGAGTAAATTGTTTAGTTATTTTTGATTTAATTTATTCAAACATTAGCAAATTGTATTATAAAAGTAAAATTAAAAAAACCTTAAAGAATATAAAACCAATTACAAATTTGGAGTGAATATGATAAACAAAAAATTATTTGTAATTGTATTACCCATACTATTTTTTCCCTGTATTGAAAGAGATTTTCAGATTCCATTTGATCCTGACAATTGGATAATTCAAAATTTATATATTGAACAATTACCGTATGGTAGCATTGAGATAAAATGGGATTGGAATTATTCTGGAGAAGAGGGCTTTAAGATTGATAAAAGAATTAACGATGGTGATTGGATAATAGATTATACGGAAACAACAAATAACGAATTTCTTGATATAAATCATGAGTTAGCACTTAATATTCATTATCGTGTCTATGCATTCAATAGGAATCTTGAATCAAATTCAATTCAAGATAGTATTTCTACTTTCTTATGTTTACAGCCGCCGTTATTTCCAACCTTGATGAAGCAGATAGATATTCACAAAATTGGATCAAATGGCTGCAAGATGATTTCCTGGATAAAGCATATTTAATGGAGTATTCAACTTCTACCTCTTCTATTGAAAAACATCTTAACTTTCTTGCAAATTATGATCTGAATGAAAAAATTGTTGTGGGTTTGCGCAGTTGGAGTACTGCTTATAAATATCCTGCTTATAAGATCAATGAGAAAATGAAATTAGTGCATAAAAAAAGATACAATGGTTTTGCTCTGTTCAGTTACACCGGAATCAGGGAATCGGAATATTTTAAAGATCTGAAGATAAAATAGAGAACTCACCCTACTGTCCCTCTATTTAACAAAAAGAGGGGTGAACAACAAATGACATAGAAGGAGATTATATGCGTGTTGATAAATTATTGAATAAATTATGCTTGGTTAAAACCAGAAGTATAGCCAAAAATGCTTGTGATAAAAACCTGGTAAAGATCAATGGAAAAATTGCCAAGGCAAGTTCAACAATCGTGGAGAATGATATAATAGAATACGAACTTTACGGATATTTTAATAAAGTAAAAATTACTGATGTTCCGATACGAAATGTCTCAAAAGATAAAGCACCAGAATTTTATGAGATTATGGAAAGGGATAAATTGGAGTTAGCGTAAATCCTCGTATATGAATTCTAATAAAAAAAGCGTCCGAATCCTCGGACGCTT
>CAYLPA010000148.1:0-6727 GCA_964385385.1 uncultured Saprospiraceae bacterium
ATATATGGGATTCTAAGGGCTTATTAAAATTAAGACTTTCGGATGCTAGTGATAAATTTTATATTATTTTTTCGTCTGCAAAGTTAAATTATTGTAATGTAAAAGTAAACCTTGAAATAGATATTTTATATCCTTTTTACAATAATAATGCAAGCTGATTGTTTGTAATCATTCAAACATATATAAGAAAACCAAATAACAAATTCAGAAACAATTTGTTAACAAATAATTAGTTCTTATATTTTTAAAGTAAACACAAAAACAAAATTTTAATATATTTGTAAAACTTAAAATGGCTGTTGAGCACAGCACTCGTTACAAACAAGAGACAGTAGGGAAATAAAAATCATTAAAAGTCTCTCTTCTTAAAAAATTATATATATATTTAGGGCATATTTAAAAATTATAATTTAAAATTAAAAACATGAAAAATTTTAAAATTTTATTTACGATTAGTATAATTATACCAACCATATTGTTTACAAGTTGTAATAAGGACGAAAAAACTGACAATTCATCAACTGAAACAACAGGAGTTCTTACAGATAGTAGAGATGGAAAAATATATAAATGGGTAAAAATAGGTAACCAATATTGGATGGCAGAAAACTTAAATTATGATGCGAGTAGTGGTATTTGGATTTATAATAATGATTCTAATAATGCAGATACTTATGGTCGCTTATATAATTGGGAAACAGCCTGCGATGTTTGCCCTGATGGTTGGCATTTGCCCAGCGATGCCGAATTTACATCACTAGTTAATTATCTTGGAGGTAAAAATGTAGCAGGTGGCAAAATGAAAGAAGCAGGAACTATTCACTGGGATAGCGTAAATGAAGGTGCTACTAACGAAAGTGGCTTTTCGGCTTTGCCCGGTGGTTACTGTAACATGGTTAGTAATTTCGACGAATTAGGCTACGGCGCCTATTTTTGGTCTTCTACTAAAGGGGTCATTCAAAACTATGCGTATTACCGGACATTGTACCACCATAACTCAATTGTAACTCGATATGAATACGGTAAAGAATATGGTTATAGTGTTCGTTGTGTTAGAGATTAATTTATTTGACTATTTTATTTATTTGACTATTTTATTTATTTGACTATTTTATTTATTTGTAGATTTATCTTGCAAAACAGAGTTTAAATTTTTGGATAAATATTATTTTGATGTACTAGAAATGAAATAAAAAATCATTAAAAGTCTCTCTTCTTAAAAACTTATGTATCTTTAAAAAATTATAAATAAATTTTATATTAAATAATGGCAGACCAAAAAGAATTAGACGCTCACTATACAAGAATGGATAAAATATTTCGATTAAGTTTAGGCGACACAGGAGCTTACAGTTGTGCGAGATTTGACGGTGATTTTTCCATGACCACCGAAGCAGCACAATTAAAAAAGTATCAGTTCATTGTTGATGGGTGCAAGATAAAAAAAGGCACAAAGGTTCTTGATATAGGATGCGGATGGGGTTCATTCGTAAAATATCTAAATGAAATGGGTGCTGATGCCTATGGTGTGGTATTAGCAAAAGGCCAAGCAGATGCCTGCATAAAAAATGGCTTGAAGGTTAAACACATGGACTCTAAGGAAATTACTCCCGAAACTTTTGGTAAGTTTGATGTAATTACAGCAATGGGAAGCCCCGAACATTTATGCTCAGTAGAAGAATATAAAGTCGGTGAGCAGGAAAAAATTTATAAAAAATATTTTAAGCAAGTAGCCGGCTTACTTTCGGTTGGCGGACGTTTTTATTGTCAGTCAATGGTGTTCGGTCCAAACATGGTTAAGTTTGAAGACATTCCTTTTGACAAAACTGATTTAAGTAAAAAGGAATTTACCAACGAAGAATATATGGATATAATTTGTAGGGTATTTCCGGGTTCATGGCTACCCTATGGAAAAGAAGGATTGATTAATCCCGCCACCGAAGAACATTTCAAAGTAATTTCTGTTGATAGTGGCAGGTTCGATTACGTTGAAACCATTCACAGATGGACAGCGGCTTTTACTAAATTCAGTTTCAAAAAGTATTTGCTTTTCGCTTCTTTTATTCCTACATATCTCACTGACCCCACATTCAGAGAATGGATGCGTCGATTTAAAATACAAGCTAACCTGCATGTGTTTACCAGACATATATTCGACCATTACAGGATAGTGTTTGAAAAAGTGAAAGATTAATTATTTTTTCAGTGGAGATTAAGTTAGTTGTAAAGGCACTTGTTACAAAGGAGCGCCAGCAGGGATTAAAATGGGAATTATCACGCATACTGTCACCTAACAGCAATATTACAGAATTACTCAAATCAATATTGCAATAGCATTTTTCTTCATTAATAAAACTTCATTCTCATGAAGACTGGTTTTGTATTGCCAAATTTTAAAGTTTTTAGCATATTTTGAAAAAACAATAAAGAAATTTGCCAAAATAACAACCCAAGAAGAAGTAAATTACCAGAAAAATCTTTCCCAATTTTTTCCCGAAAAACATCAAACCCTTAGATAAGTACATAGAAATTTGCACGTGATATAGTTCAACACCTGTGCTGAGCATTGTCGAAGTATGGACTCATCGCTGGGTCTTGCAGACCGCTCAGAGTCCTATTTATTGGGCTCAGTTTATTTATTGTTAAAGATTTCATATGCCAAGTTAATATCAAACAAGGGTGCAATTCCTTCCGAACCATACCCCGGAGAATAGGCATAACCAAGCCCGAGGTTAATTCCAACGTTAAATTTCCTAATCGTTCTTTGAAATCCCCAAGTAGTACCAATATATAAAAAATCGCGTAATGGAGAATAGTAATAATATGGGGAAGATGGGGGAGTCACAAATGAAGTGTAAGTATATCCAGTGTAAAGACTAAGAAAATCACCATTAAAACTTTTTATACGTCTTTGTTTTAATGCTCTTCTCTTAAAATTATAATAGATTCGGTATTCTGCATTGCAACCTGGAATCAAAGATCCATAGGTAATTCCAACAACACCAAGTTCAAATTTCAGAGATTTGTTATGATCGATTCCATATTCATACATTACTCCTGGAGTAATAGCACAAATATTAATGACATGAGAATTTTTATTATCAAATGTAATGGGCGATTCATCGAAAGACAAATCCTGACAATATAATTGATTCGTATATAAAAATATTACAAAAAAAAACCAATACAATGTTTTCATTTTATTTTTTTTGAAATTGAGTCCAACGGATTGAATATGGTTCTTTTGGCATTTCAACACTCCAAACTTTCAGTTTACTACCATCAATATTTATTATTAAAATCTTCATTATTAGTACTATCTGCCAAATGCACTATATTTTTTGTTGTGGTCAGTTATTATTTGAAATTATATCCCAATCCTATTTTAATCATACTATTAAACTCAGGATTATTAAAAAGACGAGTATTCACATTTAAATCATCATAGTTTGGTAATTCATTGACTTTGTCAGTACTTTTATGGCTTTGCAATCCAATTCCCATGCCTGCCCGTAAATCAAAGTAGATATTGTTTGCTATAAATGTTTTCAGTCCAAAAAATATCAACGAATGTAAATAATTGTTTTTCATTGTATTGTTAGACATATACAATAATGTATCAATAGTCAGTCTTCTTTCCTTTTCATAATTTTCATAACTATAAATGACATCACAGGACAGTGTAAAATTTACTTTTTTCAATGTTTCATTCAGTAAGTAATCATATGTCAATTGAGCACCAAATCTTTTGTAATTATTCTCAGGCAAATAAATTCTTGGACCTATATATATCGCGTGTTTATCAATGTTATAAGAAACGCTTGGTGTAAATAAATATCTCTCCTGAGCAATATCAAGTCTATATCCTGTACTATTTTCTAAGTTGTCATCATAGACACATTCTGACAAGGTAGTATGCAATCCACTTGATATATTTAGTCCCCAATATCTATTACTGTCAACTTGAGAATAAATATGCATCCAACAAGTCGCTAAAATAATCAGTATTAAGTTTCTTTTTTTCATGTAGTTTCTTGCTAATTGGCCACAACATTTGTATAAACACAATTCCGTTTATTTCCATTATATAAGTCTTATAGCAAAATAGTTCTAAAAACTAAAATATCAATGCTTTATATAATGTTTTAACAAATGTAATAATTTATATTTAATTACAAAACATTTTTTTAATATTAATCAACACAAAACCAATACTTTTAAATATAAGCTGTAAAGCTTAAAAGGCTGTTGTGCATGACACTCATTGTAAACGATCGGCCAGCAGGGAAACACCTTATTTTTTTCTTAAAACTTCATTTGCACAAAACCAGCCACTCAAAATTGCTCCTGTAAATCCTCCACCGGGATTTGTCCAGGCAGAAGCAAAATATAGATTTTTAACAGGAGACTTATTAGAAATCCTAAACATACCTGATTGTTTTGGAGTTTGAGCAAAACCATACACAGAACCTTCTGGGTTTAATGTAAATCTTTGGATTGTTTTAGATGTTCCAACTTCGTAATAATCAATTTCAGTCATGATACCAGGGATTTCTTTTTCTAATCTTTCAAAAAATATTTGTGCAACTTCTTCTTTTTTCTTTTTATAATCTTCTTTACTTAAATTTTCCCAATCATTTATATAATCAACAGTACAAACAAACCCAAAACTTTTCCCTTTCGGTGTTAATCCAGAATCTATTTGACTATAATCAACAAATACAAAATTCCTTTTTTCAAAATCTCCTTTATGATTTTTAAACATATCTTTTTGATTTCTTACAGATTGATCAAAAACAAAAGTGGAATAATTTTTATTTCCCAACTCTTTAACTTCTTTTTTGAAGCCAATATAAATAGAAATTAAGGAACAAGATTTTTCTAAATTTTCTATTTTTTGCTTTAAGGCTAATTGGTTTTCTTTTGGTAATAAATTTACAACATTTGGTATGGGGGCATTTGCAATAATAATATCTGCAAAAACTTTTTTTAATTCTTGATTAAAGCCAAAAGTTTTTTTGTATTCAACTCCAATAGCTTGATTGTTTTTTGTAATTATTTTAGAGACTTCATTCCCCAATAAAACTTCCCCCCCATTATCAGTAATTATTTTTGCTAAATAATCAGAAAGTTTTTGTGAACCTCCTTTGATAAAATGACAACCATTATAAAAACTTGCTTGAGCTGCACTAAAATACACAAGTGACATTGTATATGGATCGTCATGATAATATTGAAGATTCGCATTTAAAACTAACTTCAAATCTTCGTTTGAAATAATTGAATCTAAAAAATCACCTAAATTTCTATGTTTCCAAAAAATCAAATCTGGATGAAATAATAAAAATAGAGGGTTTAAAAGCGACGTAAACTTTGTAAACTTACTTGAACTTACTGATAAATATGGAAATAAAATTGAAAAAATTGGTAAAAGCAATATTATTTTCCATCTTTCAAGAGGTAATTTATTTATTTCTTTTTGAATTTTGTGAATAACTTTAAAAAACTTCTTGATACCCTTTTCTTCTTTTGGAAATTTTTTAATTAAAACATCAACTGCTTCCTTTGTATTGTCAGGAATGACAATATCTACTCTTTTATTTTTAAAACGATAAAATTCTGGAAGTTTCAAAAATTCAATATTATTAAAGACTTTCAAATCATTAAAAATTTTTGTCTTAGGATCATTTTTATCAAGTCCGTCCATTTCATGAAGACCAACTTCCATTGTGTAATCTTTTCTTTTGAAATTTGTCGCACAGCCACCAGGGATAAGATGTTGTTCAATTAAAAGAACTTTTTTACCTTCTTTTGAAAGTTTTGCTCCTGCTGTAAGTCCACCAAGGCCTCCACCGATAATTATTGCATCAAATTTGTTCATAATTTTATGAATATGATAAAGTTTTAAATAGTTTTTGTTCCTTAAATGCACTCGTTACAAACGATCGCCAGCAAGTTTTACCAAAAACCTGGATAAAAGATTCTATATCCATATAGTAGGAATATAAAATCTATGAATGCTAATAATGTTGAAATTGCAACCGTTATAATACCAATAAACTTCATTCTTGGAATTATTTTGAAGATTACTAAATATCCTATAACAATCAATATTAATATAATTATTGAAGAATAAAATGTATTTAGGTTCTTTATTTCCTCACAATACTTAGCAAACAACTGATTTATGGAAAAAAGCACATAGATGTTTATTAATACAAACATAAGATACCTTAATAAAACAGGAATCCTATTGAATAGTCGAGCTAACGAATAAGACAGAACTAATGCCATTAAAGCCGCCGAAGTATAATACAAAGGCTTTAAACCATAATCTATAGCTTTTGTATTAAAAATTAGCAAATCCATAGTTGTACAGTAAATAAATTCACATAGAACAACTAAAATAAGTATGTTTAATATAGTTAAGCCTAATTTTTTCATTGAATCATTAACAAAGTTAATAATAATTCTTTTTTTTCTTTCTTAATTTGTCTGTCTTGTCCTAAAATAAGTTTACAATAAATTTGTAAATTTAACCGCACAGTTATGGACAAAAAAGAAGTAAACTAAATTCAGGACGAGACACATGCAGTCGTAAGCTTTTAGTCATAAGCCACACGAAAGGATTCGTGCTGTAGCCCCGCTGCCGCACGAATCCTTTCGTGTGGCTTTCATACTTTAATCAAACCACGACAACTCCATCTAGCAATCCTTTTTCACCACT
>CAYLPA010000149.1:0-6714 GCA_964385385.1 uncultured Saprospiraceae bacterium
TTGCAAGACTTATCCATGAAAATGGTTCTTTGGTTTATTGCGAAGATGATAAAGAAGTAAAAAAAATTGCTGATAAAATTGAATCTAACATAAAAAAATTCCCTTATTCAATACCAGAGCATAGCATTGAAAATGGCATTACTTCAATTTTTTACGGTGGGGAAAAATTTCATCTGATGGTTTTTGGCAATCACAATCTTATGAATATTAACGGGGCGAGATTGGTCTGTAATCAATTAGGAATTTCTGACATGGATTTTTATCAAGCTATTCAAACTTTTAAGGGTGCTTCAAATCGTTTGGAATTGGTTGATAGAAACGAGAACACAGCTATTTTTAAAGATTTTGCTCATTCGCCTTCAAAGCTAATGGCTACAACAAAAGCCGTAAAAAAACAATTTAGTAACAAGGAACTTGTTGCCTGTATTGAGTTGCACACTTTTAGTAGTTTAAACGAAAAATTTCTTGCACAATACGATGGAACTATGAACGATGCTGATATTGCTATCGTTTATTTTAATCCTCATACAATTAAATTAAAGAAGCTTCCACCAATAACAGAAATGCAAATTAAAAAAGCTTTTAACAATAAAAACTTGATTGTTTATACAAGTTCTAATAAATTTGCACAGCATTTAGAGAAAATTGATTGGGAAAACAAAAACCTTCTGTTGATGAGTTCAGGAAATTTCGACGGTTTAGATTTTCAAAAATTTGCTAATAAAATTTTAAAAAATTAAATTAAAATAAACACATGAAAAAAGTAATTTTAGTATTCCTGTCCGTAATATTTATTTTCAATATAAATATTTTCGGACAAAAGAAATTAAGTCCTATCGAGCAACAAAAAATTGAACAAAAGTATCCCTCGAGAATGGGGAATTTGCTTTTTGATAAAAACTATGCTGTTTTTCAAAACATAAAAAGCTATGAAATTAAAACAGAGACTTTAAAAGTTTACAACAACTGGTATAAACCCATAAATTTTTATTTCAAAAACATACCTAATTATATAATTTGTAAAGCAGTTCCCAGCACCTTGAAAGCTGGTGAAACAGGAGTTATATTGGTTTCTTTCGACGCTCCGAAACGTAACGATTTTGGTTATGTGTTTTACAGATTAGGAGTTCAAACTACTGACAGCCTTCAACCAATGAAGCTTTTTAATGTAAATGCAAATATATCTGAAGACTTTTCGAAATTAACACCAAAACAGCTTGCTGATGCACCTGTTATTGTTTTTAAAAATGAAAAATATAATTTTCCTGAAGTTACATCAGGAACAAATGTTTCTTATAGTTTTGAATTTTCGAATCAAGGAAAAACAGATTTAATAATCAGGAAAGCTAAACCAAGCTGTGGATGCACTGCAACTCAGCCCGAGAAAAAAATTCTAAAACCAGGTGAAAGTAGTAGAATAAAAATTGTGTTTAATACAAGAGGACGGAAAGGGAACCAACACAAAACAATAACAGTCATAAGTAACGACCCGAAACATTTTCAAAAAATTCTTCATATTCAAGGGACTGTAAAATAAATATTTAAATTACATATACATGAAAAAAACTTTTATAATAATTCTTGTTCTAAACTTTTTCGTTTTCCAGGGATTTTCACAAAATGGTAAAATTAAATTTAATAAAAAAATTCATGATTTTGGAAGTATCAAAGAAATTGATGGAAAAGCAAGTTGTAAATTTATTTTTACAAACGAAGGAACTGGAGAATTAAAAATTACACGCGTGCGACCAAGCTGTGGATGTACGGCTTCGAACTGGACAAAAACACCAATACCTCCCGGTGGCAGTGGCTTTGTAACTGCTGTTTATAATCCAAAAAACCGCCCGGGGACTTTTTATAAAGCTGTAACTGTGATGACAAACAGCAAAGAAGTACCAAATGTTGCTTTGTTTATTAAAGGCAAAGTTGTTCCACGAACAAAAACCAAAGCCGATTATTATCCAACTGTTATAGGAAATTTGAGATTCAAGTCAAATCATCTTGCTTTTATGGATATATATGTTGGCAAAACCAAAACAGATTCATTAGGAGTTTACAATCAAAGTAAGAAAGCTATAAATATTGGCTTTAATAATATTCCGAAATTTTTAACTCTAAAAGCAAATCCCGAAAATCTTCTTCCCGATCAGGAAGGATATATTGTTGTTACTTATTATGCAGCAAAAAGAAAAGATTACGGATTAATATTTGACAGGTTTGCTTTAAAAACTAATGACTCTTCACAGCCATTAAAAACTCTTAATGTTAGTGCAAAAATAAAAGAAGATTTTTCTTTAATATCTGAAAAAGATTTAATAAAAGCTCCAAAAATTGTTTTTGATACAACAGTTTTTAATTTTGGTACTGTTAAATCCGGTTCTAAAATTGAATATAAATTCAAATTTTCAAATCGTGGGAAAAGAAATCTTGCCATAAGAAAAGTTAAAGCAAGTTGTGGATGTACTGCCATAAAACCTGAATCAACACTTATAAAAAAGAAAAAATCAAGTAGTATTGGAATTGTTTTTAATACAAAAGGCAGAAAAGGAAAACAACACAAAACTGTTACAATAATTTCAAATGACCCCAAAACTCCCGAAATTGTTTTACATATTATGGGAACTTTAGAATGATGAGAATTTTGTAAAGTGTCTTCTTTTCTAAAAAACAATTCTTTGCAAATAAATATTTTTACAAAATTGGAAGATTGATAAATGTGTGAGAAAATTTTAAAAATTATTATTACATGATTACAATTCTTGGTCCGACAGCAACAGGAAAAACCAAATTAGCTGCACTAACAGCACTAAAACTCAGTGGTGAAATTATTAGTGCCGATTCCCGTCAAGTTTACAAAGGAATGGATATTGGTACCGGTAAAGATTTGGATGATTATATTGTTAATAACAAAAATATTCCTTTCCATTTGATTGATATTGTTGAGCCGGGATATGAATATAATGTTTATGAATTTCAGAAAGATTTTTTGAATATCTATCAGGATATTATTTCAAGAAAGAAACTTGCTGTTTTATGTGGTGGCACCGGAATGTATATTGATGCGGTTTTGAAAGGATATAAACTGATAAAAGTTCCCGAAAACATAGAGCTAAGAAAAAAGCTTGGAGAAATAAACGATGAAGAATTAATTAAGCTTTTTAAGTCGTATAAATCAATTCATAATGTTACCGACACACAAGACCGCAAACGATTGATTAAAGCAATAGAAATTCAGGAATATTATGAAAAACATCCTAATGTAAACACAGAGTTTCCGAAGATAAATACAGTGATTTTTGGGATAAATTTCACACGAGAAATAATAAGAAAAAGAATTACTGAAAGATTGAAATATCGCCTTGATAAAGGAATGTTAGACGAAATACACAATCTTTTAAGCAAAGGCATAAGCCCTGAACAATTAAAATTTTATGGATTAGAATATAAATTTCTTACTCAATATATTGTTGGAGAAATCAGTTATGATGAAATGTTTCGACTGTTAAATACTGCTATTCACCAATTTTCAAAACGCCAGATGACCTGGTTCAGAAGAATGGAAAAATCAGGATTTAAAATTCACTGGATTGATGGTAATTTATCTGATGATAAAAAATTAGAATTTATTCTAAATGTTTATTCTTAGAGTAGGGGAGGAAGTTAAAAAATTAGTTACAAAAATTATTCTTGTTTTTCTAAATTAATTTCCTTTTCATTTACATCTTTAAGAATCATTTCTTTATCCTTCAGCATAATGATTTTATATTCAGTATCAGCTTCACCTTCGTCTTCCCAATTAATACCAATGGCTTCTTTATCGGATACAAATTCCCATTCGCCACTCATTGTTTCTGTGTTTCCTGCAACGAGTTTTTTTGTTGAAGTGAAGCCTCCTTTTTTCTCAAATTCAAAAGTCCAGTTATCAATAAAAGAGAAATCAAAATTTGCATAATCTTTAATTTTCCAAACTCCTTTTAATCTTGTTGTTTTAGTTCTTAAACTTATGCTTGGACCTTCTTCATATTTTCCACAACCCTGATTAAATGGAATTAAAAGTGCAGTTGCAATGATTATTAAAATAAAGGTTTTTATCTTTTTCATATTTCTTAGTTTATATTTTAAGTAGAACTATAATTTTGAGATTACAAATTTAAGAATTAATTAATAATTTACATTATAATATTTATGTAAATAATACGGTACTTCTACGAATTTAGTGGAAATAACAAAAAACAAATAACAAAAAACAAATAATTTCCAATTTATCATCCCGATAAGTATCGGGACAATTTTAAAAACTATTTACATATTAAAAAACAGAAATGTAAATATAAATCGTGAAACCAAAACATTTTAACGAAATAAATTTTAGGTGTTGTGTTGATTTAGTACTTGTATAGTTTGAGTTTTTTAACATCCAGTCGGACAAGTTTGGAGTTTGGGTTTTATTTGTTATTTGTCTTTTGCTATTTGGAATTTATTGAATATTAAAATATTTTTATTTTTGCTAAAATACAGCAGTACAAATAATATTTATGAACTTAATGCTATTCATCAGTTTTGTTCTTAAGCAATGGGACAAAACTAAATAGACCATGGTCTTTTTCTTCAAATTTATTTTCATCGATTCTATGAACACATTTCATTACTTGAGTTCCTTGTTCTCCAACAGGAATAACAAGAATTCCACCAATTGTTAATTGTTTGAGCAATGGTTCAGGAATATACGGAGCACCGGCAGTAACAATTATTTTATCAAAAGGAGCAAAATTTGGAAGCCCTTTATATCCATCTCCATAAAAAAGTTTTGGATTATAACCTATAGAATTCAAAAATGACTTTGTTTTAAGATATAAGTTTTTATATCTTTCAATTGAAAAAACTTTAGCTTCCATTTCTAAAAGTACACATGCCTGATATCCCGAACCTGTGCCAATTTCAAGAACTTTGTCACCTTTTTTGATGTTAAGCAATTCAGTTTGAAAAGCAACTGTATAAGGTTGAGAAATTGTTTGACCTGAACCTATAGGAAAGGGTTTGTCCTCATAAGCAAATTTGAGAAAGGATGAATCCATAAAGTAATGCCTTGGAATTGCTTCTAATGCTCTTAAAACTTTTTCGTTTTTTATTCCTTTTCTGCGAATATCGTCTATTAATTTTTTTCTTAATCCTTTGTGTTTGAATGAATCTATCATTATTGAGAGTTATCTATCTTGGTAATTATTTAGTGAGAGTACAAATTGTTAAATTGTTATATTGTTAAATTGTTAATTTGTTAATTTGTTAATTATATCTTTTTTTAAGATAAGGACCATATATTTCTGAATATTTTCAGAAATAAAATTAACTGTTTCAATAAATTTATTTTTTTATAGCCACTAAGGCTCAAAGACTCAAAAAAAATTCACAAAGAAAATATAAAAATGCAAATTGCAACTTAGTGAAAATTTGTGTTTTCGTGTCTTTGTGGCAAAAAAATTCATAAGCCTTGATTTGCATTATTTAGTTTTAAATACTTCTGCTCAATAAAAAACAATTTAGCAATTTAACCATGATTTAAATATTCAGCTATTATTCAATTAATCTTAAATTTGAATACTTAATTTGATATTTTTATTTAAAACTCTGAAAAACAATTTATAATATATTTATGAACTGTTTTAACAAATTCCCTGTTCATATTTTTCACAAAATTACATTTTTATAGTTATTGAAATTACTATTTTAGCAAAAAAAAGAATATGTTGAAAATTGGTGTTCTTGGAGCCGGGCATCTTGGCAAAATACATTTAAAATGTATTAAAGAAATTGGTGCTTATGATTTAATTGGATTTTATGATCCAAACAAAGAAAATGCATCAATTGTTGAAAAAGAATTTGATGTTAAATATTTCAGTGACCCAGATGAATTAATTGCAAATGTTGATGTAGTTGATATTGTAACTCCTACAATATCTCATTTTGATTGTGCTTCAAAAGCATTAAAAATGACTAAACATGTTTTCATTGAAAAGCCTGTTGTTACAACTCCGCAAGAAGCAAAGGAATTGATTAAGCTAACAAATGAAGCAAATGTAAAAGTTCAGGTTGGGCATGTCGAAAGGTTTAACCCTGCATTTATCGAAGCTCAAAAATACATTTCCCAACCAATGTTTATTGAAACTCATAGATTAGCTCAGTTTAACAATCGTGGTACTGATGTGCCGGTTATTCTTGATTTAATGATTCATGACATTGATATTGTTCTAAGTGTTGTTAATTCTTCTATAAAAAAAATTAGTGCCAGTGGAGTAGCTGTTGTTAGCGACACTCCCGACATTGCAAATGCTCGCATTGAATTTGATAATGGCTGTGTGGCAAACCTAACTGCTAGCAGAATATCTATGAAAAATATGCGTAAGTCAAGATTTTTTCAAAGAAGTGCCTACATATCTGTTGACTTTTATAAAAAAGATGTTGAAATTATCAGCCTTAAAGATGTTGAAGGTGATGTTGACCCTATGGCAATGGTGATTGATTTAGGTGAAGACAAAAAATCAAAAATAATTTCTTTTAATAAACCCGAAATAACACAAACAAACGCTATCAAATCGGAATTAGAAAGTTTTAATTTGGCAATTGTTAATAATACAACTCCTTTGGTAACTATCAACGATGGCTATTATGCTCTTGATGTTGCTTATAAAATGTTGGATAAACTTAATTTATAACCCA
>CAYLPA010000150.1:0-6662 GCA_964385385.1 uncultured Saprospiraceae bacterium
CAAAAATATCAATTATTTTTATTATTATTTTCTTATCTTTTTATATTTTTGAAGAAAATTTAATAATGATAACATGAAAAATTCTTTAAAGCAATTAAATTATGATGAGATATTAGAAATTCTTAATAGAAAAGATTTTGAATCTTATTATTGTAAAACAAACTCTATTCCCGATGCATCAGATCTTTGCGATGATTTAAGAAAATATATTGACATAAAAAACATTCCCAAAAAATCAGTTTTAGGCATCGACATTTACAAATATGGCTCTTATGATGATTTTGAACAAACACTAATTCCTTTCTTGTTTAAACTATTGTTTAAAAAAACTATTGAGCTTTGCTTGGAATCAAATCAATATATTTTTCAAAAATATACATATGAAAAAATTATTAATTCTTTTATAAGTATTGGTGATGGCGGTTTTTTGATTTTAGACACTCCCCTACACTCTCTAATTTTTGCCATAAACTTTGACATGGTTCAAAGGGCTTATAATTCATATCATATATTTCCAAAACTCAGAAAAATAGTTGGTGGTATAAGTAATAGATATGCTATAACTATTGACAAAGTTTATTATTTTGAAAATAATTATTACGGAAGGGCAATTATAAACAATGCAAGAATTTTAAGTAAAGACAATTTAAACAGGTGTCTTTTAGCTCAAAATGCTTACGATTGGTTTTTACTAAATATTGATGGGATAGAAAATCTCCAACTTTTTACTTTGAATGAAATTCATAATATTTATGATTTTAAAGATTATGACTCATCATTAATTTCTAATGGTAAAAATGTTATTATTAGCGACATAGCTTCAAGGGATTCTGGTATTATTAATTCCGACATATTAAAAATCGGAGAAATAAAATCAAAAGAAAGTTCTCTGAGTATTTATAACTTACACATTCAAGCAACAATGGAAATTTGTTCAAAAGAAAAAGATGATAGAACAAAATTAATTACTGTTAGTTTAGGAAACTTGAATACATCGGGAATTTAAATTCTAAGAAACCTGCAATCTAATATAAGTACAAATTCAAAAAGCAAAAAAATAATTGCTCAACAAAATTATATTATTCCAAAATGATTAAAATTAACGAAGAATTCATTAATAAAACTTCTGATAAAGCAAAAACATCACCAAGAAGAAGAATGAATTACAACTTTCATGACAAACCGGATGCAAAGCTTCAACGCATGTTGAATGCAATGGAACCCGACACTTATATTAAACCCCATAAACACGAAAACCCTGATAAAGTTGAAGTATTTTTTTCTTTGCGTGGAAGACTTCTTGTCGTTGAGTTTGACGATAATGGAAATATTAGCGACCATATTATTCTTGACTCTTCAAAAGGTAATTTTGGAACTGAAATTGTCCCGAGAACATGGCATACAATTATTTCTCTTGACAAAAATGCTGTTGCATACGAAATTAAAGATGGACCATACAGCCCTAAAGAAGATAAAAATTTTGCTCCTTGGGCACCTGATGAAGGAGATTTGAATGCTCTTGAATATAATGCGAGTATTTTGAAAAAACTTGGTATTGTTTGATAAAATATTAATTTTTAGAAATATTACGAACTAACAGAACAACATTTTCAACATGATGGGTGTGAGGAAACATATCAACAGGTTGAACTTTTTCTATTAAATAATTTTCTTTCATTAATTCCAAATCACGAGCCTGTGTAGCAGGATTACAACTTACATAAACAATTTTTTCAGGTAATATTTTCAATATCTGTTCAACAACTTTTTTATGCATGCCTGCTCTTGGTGGATCTGTAATAACTATATTAGGATTTCCGTGTAATGAAATAAATTCATCGTTCATAACATCAAGAATATCCCCTGCATAGAAATCAGTATTTTTAATATTATTAATTTCAGAATTTAGTTTTGCATCATCAATTGCTTCAGGAATACTTTCAATTCCAATTACTTTTTTTGCAGATTTAGAAATAAAATTTACTATTGTTCCGGTTCCGGTATAAAGGTCATAAACAATTTCATTGCCTTTTAAACCGGCAAAATCTCTTACTATTTTGTAAAGATTGTATGCTTGTTCAGAATTTGTCTGGTAAAATGATTTTGGTCCTATCTTAAACTTTAGGTTCTCCATTTCTTCAAAGATATATGGGTTGCCTTTGTACAATTCAATTTTTAAATCAGAAATTGTGTCATTTTTCTTTTCGTTAATTACATACATTAACGAAGTTATTTGCGGAAACTTCTCAGAAATGAATTTTAGAAGATTTTCAATTTTAGTTTTATCATTTTGAGCAATGGAAAGAATTACCATCAAATCATCAGTTGTTGAATTGCGGATAATTAGGTTTCTTAAAAATCCTTCGTTTTTTCGAATGTCGTAAAAGGAATAATTATTCTCTATAGCAAAACTCTTTACTGAATTCCTGATATCATTCGACAAAGAAGCTTGTAAATAGCAATTTTCAATATCGAGAACTCTGTCAAACATTCCGGGAATATGAAATCCTAAAGCATCCATATTTATTTCGGAAAAATCAATTTCTTTAGAAATTTCTGTCAACCACTTTCGATTAGAAAAAGTGAACTCTAATTTATTGCGATAATAAACTATTTTTGATGAACCAATAATATTAGAAATCTCAGGCAGCTCAAGTTTTCCAATTCTTTTTAAATTATCTTCAACTTGATTTTGTTTATAAAACAATTGGTCTTTATACTTTAGATGTTGCCATTTACATCCTCCGCAAGTTCCAAAATGTTCGCAAAATGGCTTAATTTTTTCGTCAGAATGTTTGTGAAAATTAACTGCTTTTCCTTCAAGAAAATTCTTCTTTTTTCTTGTGATTTTAATATCAACAATATCGCCGGGGGCAACAAAAGGGACAAAAATTACTTTCTCATCAACTTTACCAATAGCTTTTCCTTCGGCTGCAACATCAGTTATTTCAACTCTTTCCAATAATGGATATACCTTTTTTCTTCGACTCATTTTGTGTTATTATTTCATTGCAAATATACTTCAATATTTCAAGCAATTTATTTAAAAGCAGAGATTTCTCGCAAGTACTAAATGGTTAGAAATCTATTAAAAAATATTTTAAATAATTTTCTCAAATAAACTGTTTAGTATTTTCATATATATTATCTTTGTCAAACAAAAAATTAGATTATAAATACAATAAAATTAGTTATAATATGGAAAATATCACATCAAAACAAGCTATGGAGCTTGAAGACAAATACGGAGCTCATAATTATCATCCATTGCCAGTAGTTCTTGCCAAAGGAAAAGGTGCAAAAGTTTGGGATTGCGAAGGAAAAGAATATTTTGATTTTCTTTCTGCTTACTCAGCAGTGAATCAAGGACACTGTCACCCAAAAATTGTTAACGCACTAAAAGCTCAAGCAGAAATTCTAACATTGACATCTCGTGCTTTTTATAATGACGATTTAGGTGAATATGAAAAATTCATAACTGAATATTTCGGATACGATAAAGTTTTGCCAATGAATACCGGAGCAGAAGCTGATGAAACTGCAATTAAACTTTGTAGAAAGTGGGCTTATCTAATAAAAGGTGTTCCTGAAAATCAGGCAAAAATAATTGTTTGTGAAAACAATTTTCATGGTAGGACAATTACAATTGTATCGATGTCAACAGACCCTGATGCCAGAAAAGATTATGGTCCTTTTACTCCAGGATTTATAACTATTCCCTATAATGATATTGCTGCTCTTGAAAAAGAATTAAAAGACCCTAATGTTGCAGGATTTTTAGTTGAACCAATTCAAGGAGAAGCAGGTGTGTTTGTTCCTGACGAAGGATATTTATCAAAATCATATGAATTATGTAAAGCTAATAATGTTTTATTTATTGCTGATGAAGTTCAATCAGGAATTGCCCGAACCGGAAAACTTTTAGCTTGCGACCATGAAAATGTTAAACCTGATATTTTGATTCTCGGTAAAGCTGTTTCAGGTGGAGTTTTCCCAATTTCTGCAGTTCTCGCTAATGATGAAATTATGCTAACAATCAAACCCGGTGAACATGGTTCAACTTTCGGAGGAAATCCAATCGCAGCAAAAGTTGCAATCGCAGCCTTAGAAGTTGTTAAAGAAGAACATTTAGCAGAAAAAGCCGAAGAACTTGGTCAGTTGTTTAGAAAAGAAATGGAAAATATCGATTCTGACATGATTAAGTTAGTTAGAGGAAAAGGACTTCTTAACGCTATAATTATAAAACCTAAGAATGGTAAAGAAGCTTGGGACATTTGTATTAAAATGGCTGAAAACGGTTTATTAGCAAAACCAACCCATCAACATATAATCAGATTTGCTCCTCCACTCGTTATAACAAAAGAACAATTGATGGAAGCAGTTGAAATTATTAAGAAATCAATTCTATTCTTTGAATAAGTTTTAAAAAACTTTATAATTAATTTCCTAAATAGAGTGAATTATATAAATTCATTTATTTAATTCACTCTATAAGGAATATTTTATATTAAATTAAGATTTTTCGAATACTAAAGATTATTTTATTGGAAAAAGATATTTCCATCCAATCAAAATTTAATGGAATTTGTAAGGTAAGACAATTGATTAAAAAAAAATATTAAAAGTGATTTCTAAGATTCACTAATATATTTACTAATAATAGATAAAAATTGGCTAACTTTTATTGGTTTTGCAATATAATCATCACATCCAGCTTCCATGCTTTCAACAAAGTCGCTAGTTATTGAATAGGCAGTTTGAGCAATTATCGGTACTTCTTTTCTAAATGCTTTTATTTTTTTTGCTGCTTCAAATCCATTCATTTCAGGCATTCTGATATCCATTAAAATAAGGTCAATATCATTTTCTTCCTTATTTTTGCATATTTCAACAGCTTCAACACCATTAACAGCTCTTATAATTTGTGCTTTAGTTTTCCGTAATATTTCAACTAATAAACGATAATTCAAATCTTCATCTTCGGCAATAAGAATATTTTTATCATCCCACTTATATTCGGGCTTCACAGTTACATTTTTATTTAAATTCATCTCCATAATTTCTTATTTTGTTTAAAATTAAAGATAATTTGCAAAATTATGTTTAATTTTTAAATTAGCACCATTTTAAAAATATATTTATATTATTTAGAAATATACTCATCAACTAATGATAAAAATAAATTTGATTTAATCGGCTTTTCAATAAAACCACAGCAACCTGCATCTTTGGATTCTTGATAAGAATTTGTAATAGAATAAGCACTCTGGGCAATTATTGGTAAATTCATTCTGAATTTTTTTATTATTTTAGTAGCTTCAAGTCCATTCATTTCAGGCATTTTAATATCCATTAAAACAAGGTCAATATTATTATTGTTCTTACATATATTTACTGCTTCAACTCCATTTAAAGCTCTTATAATACCAACTTTTGTTTTTCGTAGAATTTCATAAAATAAGCGAAAATTTAATTCTTCATCTTCTACAATAAGAATCACTTTATCCTGCCAATTATAATTATTTTTTTCAATATTCATTTTTAACCAAACTAAATAAATAATAAATTAATTTCACCAAACTAAATAAATTAATAAATAAATTAATATTATATTATTATATTTATTATTTTATACTATATATTGCAGAAAAACCTAAAAGGTTACCCTAAAATTTCAATTATTTTTCAACTTTTTTTTATTTATTTTTTAAAATTCACAAAAACAACTCTTTACAATTAATAAATTTTTACTATAAAATCTATTAATTTTAAATCTATCCTGATTAAGAAATATTAATATAAAATTTAATATTTGAAAACAAATCAAATAATTTGCACTTCTATTATCCTTTGGAAACAAATAAAAAAATTATAGTTCAAATTGAAAAAATTGTGTTCACAATCAATTTTCATTAAATAAAAACACAAAAAACGGGTAAAAAAAAAACAATGCCAATTCATTGTATTTCTGGCTTTTAAATTTATTTTTAAAAAATATAATAAAAATAATTGAAATTATAGGGTAACCTTTTGCCATTTTTTGACATTTAAGTGTAGCGATATTATTATAAAAATTGATTAAAAAAAAAATTGGAACCTTTTTAAAGAAGGTTTCGTTAAAACCAACTCAAACAATAAAAACATTAACAATTTTTACAAAATAAGTATTAACCAAACATTAAGAAACCAAACATTAAAATTTATTAACTAAAAAAACATAAAATGAAAGCAAAAAATCTCAGGACAATATCCACTATTGTCTTAGTTATTATTTCAACATTAGTATTAGCTAATCCCGAAACAAAAATCAGTGGATATGTTTATTATGGTGATAGTCAAGCCACATTAGACAATGTAACAATAGAACTGATTAATTCAAATAATAATATAATTGCTACTACTGTTAGTAATTTAATCGGATACTATGAGTTTACAAACATTCCTTATGGTGAATATTATATGGAATGTACGACAAATAAAGAATGGAATGAATGTACGGTTTTGGATGCAAATCTGGTTTATGAATATTTACTAAATATTTCTCCATTAGATGAGCTACAAATTCTCGCAGCTGACGTAAACAATGATGATATGATTGATTTTGAAGATGCTCAAATGATTGTTGACAGATATTTAGACAGTATTTCAGCTTTCCCTGCAGG
>CAYLPA010000151.1:0-6601 GCA_964385385.1 uncultured Saprospiraceae bacterium
TATTGAATAATTGACATTTTAGATGACTTGCGGATTCTAGGTTGTAACGAGTGCCCTTGCTATCTACAACTCATCAAAACCCACAGAAAAAATCAGTTCAAACTAAGTAATGTTTTTATCGGGTAAATAAATTCCACGAACACCAATTTCTATTGGTGCAATAAATCGCAGCAGGTGCATATCTCTAATAATTTTATAAGCTGTTAAGATTAGAATTTGATTTTTTTTAAACTACTGTAAATTATTTCTTTAAATATTATTTTGCGTTTTTTTGGAGATTTTTTCTTATATTTACAACACTTTTTTGGAGATAAATTTATATGATATTTACACTTTTTTGGAGATAAATTCATATCTTTACACACTTTTTAGGAGTTTAACCTATGAAATACTCATAAGAAAAATTTCCAATATATTACGAAACTAATAAGTAAGCAAACTTAAGAATAACAAATATTTAAACATGGAAAGAACCATATACAAAGATTTATTGGCTTGGAAAAGCAAGTCAAATCTTAAACCGCTATTATTGCAAGGAGCACGGCAAGTAGGCAAAACTTATCTAATAAGCGAGTTTGGTAAAAATGAATACACCAACTACATTTATCTAAATTTTGAGCAAAATCCTGAACTCAAAACATTATTTGCAGAAAATTTAAGTTCTCAAACCATAATAAATAATATTAGTTTATATTTAGGAAAAAAAATTACTAGCGACAACACCCTAATTTTTTTCGATGAAATACAAACTATCCCTGAAGCTCTGACAAGTCTAAAGTATTTTCATGAACAATCACCCGAATTTCATATTATAGCAGCAGGTTCTCTTCTCGGAATTAGCGTTGGCAAGCAAAGCAGTTTTCCTGTTGGCAAGGTGAATTTTATGACTCTTTACTCCATGACATTTATGGAGTATCTTCTGGCTTGCAATGAACAGTTAATAATTGAGCAGCTTAATAATATTCAATTTATAGAATCACTTCCCAATATAATACATGATAAATTAATTAATCATCTAAAAATCTATCTTTTTTTGGGAGGTATGCCTGAAGTTTTGCAATCATACATAAACGATAAGGACATAGCATTGGCAAGAAGCATTCAAAAGGACATTCTTAACGCCTACGAAAGGGATTTTTCAAAATATACAGACAAATCCCAAGCAATAAAAACTTCTGAACTTTGGCAATCTATTCCATATCAATTAGCGAAAGAAAACAAAAAGTTTAAATATAGTGAGGTTCGGAAAAAAGCTAGATCATCAACGTTTGAACAAACATTGGAATGGCTGAAAAAAGCAGGATTAATAAATATGGCTTATA
Source organism: uncultured Saprospiraceae bacterium (assembly GCA_964385385.1). Classification (GTDB taxonomy): domain Bacteria; phylum Bacteroidota; class Bacteroidia; order Bacteroidales; family CAYLPA01; genus CAYLPA01. The sequence continues at coordinate 1,323 of CAYLPA010000151.1, forward strand.
ATATTTCTGCACCCAAAATTCCATTAGCAGGATATACTGACTATTCCAAATTTAAAATTTATTTACTCGATACTGGATTATTAGGAGCAATGTTAAATCTTTCTCCTGAAATTATTATTAAACCAACCAAATTATTTTTAGAATATAATGGTGCTTTTATTGAAAATTTTGTTGCTTCAGAATTAGTTTCATCAGTAAACAAGGAGTTATTTTACTGGACATCGAAAAGTGATGCAGAAGTTGATTTTATTATACAATTAGAGAATGATTTATACCCATTAGAAGTGAAAAGTGGTACAAGTCGCAACTTGAAAAGTTTAAGAAGTTATGCCGAAAAATATAAACCAAAACATATTTTGAGAACCTCACCTAGAAATTATATCCAAAGTAAAGAGTTTATTAATATTCCTCTATATGCAATATGTTTTGTTAAAGAATTAATTCCTGAATAAAACCTCAGTCATTTTTGCTTTTTCATTGCTAATAAATTCGTTGATATAGTTCAAGCAGGTTGAATTGTTAATCTACAACTCATCAAACCCCACCGCAAAAATCAGTTCAAACTGAGTAGAGTTTTTATCCGGTAAATAAATTCCCCGAACGCCAATTTCAATTGGAGCAATAAATCGCAGCAAGTGCATATCTCCAATAATTTCAAATCCTGCGGAGCTGTAATAAGTTGTAAAGTTTTTAAATTCGCCTTCAGCATAATCATAAAAAATATTTGCTTTGAGTCGTTTTAGATAAACCAAAGAGCCAACACTCAAATCAGGATAAAGAAAAGGAAATTTATAATCGAATTTAAAACTCATAAGTTCATCACTGTATTGGTCGGTGAATCCCCGCGGATAGTTTACAAAATCAGCAAAACTATAATTATTAAAAATTTTATTTTGATATCCGCCATAAAAACGAATTCCATGATGGTTTATTAGTCCGGGAAAATACAACCAAGTTTCGAGAGAATAAACTGAGCTGACATCTGACTTAAGAAAAGGAGTGTATCTGTAATTCAGGTCGAAAGTTTGTCCCCATTTTGGGTAAATATCTTTTTCGCTTTTTTTAATCTGATTATATAAAAACAGACGATAATCAACAGCATTAATTTCATCGTTTTTAAATGTCAAACCGGAAGATTCGTCCATATCAAGTTTTATGTAATTCCAGTGGATTTGCGGATTTAATCCTTTTACCCATTTGTTAGATGTTAGTTTTAGTGGAAGCGAGATTCCTGTCTCGTATTTTGTTTCTTTCCACGTATATTTTATACTTTTCTCATTTTTACTTTTTCTCTGACCAAATTCATATCTGAAATTTATTTCCGGATAAAGTCCTCTATAAGAAATATCAGCGAAATAGGTTCCAAATTCTTCATTTATGTCCCATTCATAACCTATGGTAGTAAAAGTGGTGCTTAATTTATTCTGCGACATAATTGATGCTCCCGGGTTAAATGTAGCATTGTTTGCATCCACAACCAAAGGACCCCATGAGTGAATGTTGAATAAATGTAGGGGTTTGATGTATTTTTTTATTTCGTATTCTTTGTTGGGAATAGAATCGCTGCAAATAATTCCTTTTTCTTGTTTTAATAGTGGCTCAAATAATTTGATTGAGTTATTTGATATTTCGCTAATTGGTTTCCACTTTTCAGGATTGTTTTCTGCTTCGACAATATCAAAACCCATAGCAGAATAATTTTTATAAATAATAGTTTTTCCATCATCGGAAAAATTAGGATTATTCACACCGAATTGTGATGACGTTACCTGAAAAATACTTTTTGTTTTGGTATCAAAAGCGTAAATATTATCAATGCCTGAATAAGCTGCAACAAAATATACAATGCTTTTTACTTTGATTGGAACTGAGATTTCTTCAAAGCTAAAAGGAAATAAATGTTCAATTTTTTCTGTTTCAATATTTATCATTGCTATTGTCTTGCCATTGTTGTTCATCGCAACAGCAACAATATTTTTATCATCATCGGCAAAGGTAGGAGTCATGAAAAAATCATTTTTTGGTGATGGAATTTTCTTAACTATTTCACCTGTTTCAGAATTCAGAATTACTATGGAATATTTGTTTTCGGTGCTAACTTCAACAGTAACAATTTTGCTGCCATCATAAGAAAAAGAAGGAGCAAAAAATCTGCTTTTTTTTGTGAGAGTTTTTAATTTCCTTGTTTTAATATTATAAGTTTTGATATTAGAAAAGCTTCTGTTCTCCCATCGGATATCATATTTTGTCTCAGCCCAAACTATTTTATTTCCATTAAAACAAATAGCATCAGTTTGAATATAGCCGGGAGTAAAAAGTTTTTTTTCGTTTCCTTTACTATCAATTTTAACAAAACGTGTTATGTCGTCAATACTTGATTTTACTGAAAAATAGGTGCTGTCGTTAATGAAATACGGGAAAGAATAATTTGTAAAATGCTTTTTTGATTTAGCGTTAATTAATTTAAAAGGAGTGTAAGAGATTTTACTAAACTGTTGTTCCCATAAACTGTCAAGCTCATCCATAACTGAATTATAGAGTTTAACTTTTGATAATCCTGTAGATTTTTTAATAGAGTTATTAAAAGGGACAATCATAAAAGGTTTTCGTGCTACATTATTAAAAGTGTTTTCCCATAATTCGGGACCATAGTTTTTTCGGGCTGTTGTAACAAAGTAATAACCCAGTTTATAATGATTTGTAACGAAATCTTTATAAGAACCAAAAACAGCTTTGTTATAATTATAAGCTCCTTTTTCAAGAAATTGAGTTCTGAGTTCCATTTCAAAAGCAGGAAGCCGTCCTCTGCCTGATTTACTAAGTAAGGTTTCGGTAAGAACAGCATCACCTTCGAGTAGCCATTCGGGAATATACAAACCAAGAACAGCAGCTGTTGCTTGTTGTCCTAAGAGGAAAGTTAAAATTTTTGTAATTCCTTGATTTATTTTATCAACCTGAACAACGTGTCTGAACTCATGAATAGCGAGATGTTCCAGCCAATCCTGAGCTAAAATGTCCTGAGGCGGACAAGTATATATTTCCATTCTTTTTGGAGTCCAGATTACCGAAGCATTTGATTTCACTGTTTGTGTGTGAAGGATTACAGAAATTTTCTTAGGCCTATGATTAAGTGTATGAGAGCCGTAATCGTAAACAATTTCAAGAATATTTGCCAGTCGGTTTGCATCTTTAGTAAATTCTTGTGGAAAAATTATTTGAAAATTTTCAGTTTTAATTTGTTTCCATTTAAGTCCCGATGGGTCTTGCCCCAAATCGTAAAACTGGGAATAAATTGAACCGCTTGACAAAAGCAAAAGAAATATTAAATATATGCGTAATGTTTTTTGCATAAAGAAATCAGGATTAAAAAAATACAAAAATAATGTAAATTTTAATTCTTATTAGAATTTGATTGTAAGCAGTCTGATATTTTCTATAGAACATTTCTAACAAAACTATTCCAAAGTTGTTCGTCGGGGGGAGGGGCAATAATTTTTATAGCTTCTTTTTTAACGGGATGAATAAATTCAATTTCGCGAGCATGCAGATGAATAGAAGCATCTTTGTTGGAGCGTGGGAAGCCATATTTTAAATCACCTTTTACAGAGCAACCGATTTTAGCTAATTGAGCTCTTATTTGATGATGTCTTCCTGTTAGAAGTTTAATTTCCAGCAAATTATAATTATCACTTGAATTTATTAATTTATATTTTAGTTCAGCTTTTAATGCTCCTTTTGTATTTTCTTTAACGACAAAAGATTTATTTTTATCTTGATTTTTTTTTAAATAATGAACCAAATATTCTTCTTCTTTTTTAGGTCTTTCTTTTACAACTGCCCAATATTTTTTATGAATATTTCTATCACGAAGCATTTCATTTAAGCGAGTCAGTGCTTTGCTTGTTCTTGCAAATATTACAGCTCCACTAACAGGGCGGTCAAGACGATGAACAACGCCAAGAAAAACATTTCCCGGTTTTTTATACTTTACTTTTAAATAATCTTTAATAATTTCACCCAAAGGAATATCGCCGGTTTTATCGCCCTGAATAATATCAGATGGTTTTTTGTTGACAATAATTATATGATTATCTTCATATAAGACATCATTTTTTATGTTCCGAGTTTCTAACATGAAATTGTTTGATAATTTTAAAGAAAAAAATTCAAGAGCTACATAATTATTCTAAAAATCAAAGGACAATTTTTTATTTGTAAATCCTTTAATACTGTTCTCTTTCATTAGGAAAACTAACAGATTTCACATCTTTAATATATGATTGAACAGAGCCTTTAATTTCTGCTTTCAGATTGTTGTAACGTCTAAGAAATCTTGGGGAAAAATCCTGTGTTATTCCAAGCATATCGTGAAGAACAAGAACTTGTCCATCAACTTCGTGACCTGCACCTATTCCAATAGTTGGGATTTTAATTTCTTTTGTTACCTGCGCAGCAAGTGATGCTGGAATTTTTTCAAGGACAATAGAAAAACATCCGGATTCTTCAAGTGCGTGAGCATCTTCAATAAGTTTATCAGCTTCATCTTTTTGGGTTGCTCTAACAACATAAGTACCGAATTTATGAATTGATTGTGGAGTAAGACCAAGATGACCCATTACCGGAATGCCGGCAGTAAGAATTCTATCAATTGATTCGGTAATTTCTTTTCCACCTTCAATTTTCACGGCATTAGCTCCTGATTCTTTCATGATTCTAATTGCAGAATTCAAAGCTTCTTTTGAATTTCCCTGATAAGTTCCAAATGGCATATCCACAACTACCAATGCACGTTTTACTGCTCTCATTACCGAAGAAGCATGATAAATCATCATGTCTAAAGTAATTGGCAAAGTAGTTTTGTATCCTGCCATAACATTTGAAGCTGAATCTCCAACAAGAATAACATCTATTCCTGCACAATCAACTATCTTAGCAATAGAAAAATCATAAGCTGTAAGCATAGCTATTTTTTCGCTATTTAATTTCATCTCCTGCAAAACATGAGTTGTGATTTTAGGAACTGCAACAAACTGTGAATTTTTCATATTAAATAAATTTAATTCAATATTAAAAATATTTTTTTTGAGAGAGCAAATCTACAATTTATTATTAATCTGAAAAATTTATAAGACTTTTTTTGGCCATAATAATTTGAAAATAATCCAACATATAAATGTTGGATAAAATACTTATCTGTTTTAGAGAAATTTACTTGATTTTTTATAGGGGACTTCTAATAATTACTTCACATCAAGATTTTCAGAGTTTTTCATAGACGA
>CAYLPA010000152.1:0-3288 GCA_964385385.1 uncultured Saprospiraceae bacterium
TCAGCAGCTATAACTTTTGTTTGCGGACTAAAATAATGTGTTGCTAAGGCTGTTCCACTGATTAATCCGCCACCACCTATCGGAGCTATAATTATGTCAAGGTTTTTAATTTCTTCAAAAAGCTCTTTGGCAGCAGTTGCCTGACCGGTAATAATATTGTAATTGTTATAAGGATGAATTTCAATTGCATCGGTTTTATCTCTAATTTCTTTAAGTGTAGATTCTCTGGCTTTAAGATTTGCTTTGCAAAATGTTATGATTCCATTGTACCCTTTAACAGCATCAACTTTTACTTGTGGCGAGTTTTCGGGCATAACAATATAAGCAGGAATGTTTCTGAGCATAGCTGCTTTTGCCAATGCTTGAGCATGATTTCCTGATGAGTGAGTACAAACCCCATTTTGAATTTCACTTTCTTCTAATGAAAAAACTGCATTCACGGCTCCGCGTGATTTAAAAGCTCCGACTTTTTGGAAGTTTTCGCATTTGAAAAAGAAATTTGAATCTAAAAGTTTGTTAATGATTTCTGAAGAAAGAACAGGAGTTTTGTGAATATGTTTTTTAATTCTTTGGGAAGCAAGGACAATTTCCTTTTTATTAATGATGCTTATAATATCTTTTTCCAAATTGATAAAACTTTAGAATTAAATTTTGAAACATATTGTTAGTAAATTTGAAAAATCTTAAGAACTAAATTTTAATTTTTTTCTCAATATCAACAACAAAACCTCTGAATTGTTTGTCGGTGTCCATCAGGTTGTTTACAGTTCTGCAAGCGTGTAAAACAGTTGCATGGTCTTTGTTTCCGCAATGGAATCCAATTGTTGCCAGTGATGATTTTGTCATTTTCTTAGAAAAATACATAGCAATTTGTCTTGCCTGAACAATTTCTCTTTTTCTGGTGTTTGAAATAATTAACTCTATAGGAAGGTTAAAATAATCGCTAACTATTTTTTGAATAAAATCTATAGAAATTTCTCTTGAAGTATTTTTAACAAATTTATCTATCATTTGTTTAGCCAGGTCAAGAGTGATAGCTTTTTTATTCAAAGAAGATTGAGCAAGAATCGAAATCAAAGCACCTTCGAGTTCACGAATATTTGTAGTGATGTTATAAGCAAGATATTCAATAACTTCTTCGGGCATTTCAACTCCATCGTGATATAATTTCTTTTTAAGAATTGCAATTCTTGTTTCGAGGTCGGGGAGTTGCAGGTCGGCAGCCAGTCCCCATTTGAATCGAGAAAGAAGGCGAGGTTTCATACCTTGCAGTTCTACGGGTGCTTTATCAGAGGTGATAATAAGTTGCTTTCCTTTTTGATGAAGAAAATTAAAAATATGAAAAAATACATCCTGAGTTTTCTCTTTACCTGTTAAAAATTGTATATCATCAATTATCAGCACATCAATTATCTGATAAAAGTGTGTAAAATCATTTTGATTATTATTTCTTGTAGCGTCAACAAATTGCTGGAAGAATTGTTCTGACGAAACATATAACACAGTTTTTTCGGGGAAGTTAGTTTTAACTTCAAGACCAATTGCATGAGCAAGATGAGTTTTTCCTAAACCAACATTACTGTATATTAACAATGGATTAAAAGCAGTTTTCCCAGGATTTTGAGCAACAGCAAAACCAGCAGAACGCGCCAATCTATTACAATCGCCTTCAATAAAATTATCAAAAGAATAAGATTCAACCAATTGTGATTGAACTTTTATTTTTCTTAAACCGGGTATAATAAACGGATTAGGAATATCTTTTGATTTTTCTTTATTTAAGTCAATGGGCATTGTAACATAAGGATTGTTTGTTGCTTGCTTGTTTGATGTAGGAACATTAATAGCGTATGGTTTTGAATCATTGAACGAGCTATCCATAATAATACTATATTCTAATCTTCCGTTAGTTCCTAATTCTTTTTTAATAGTACTTTTCAATAAACTAATAAAGTGTTCTTCTAACCATTCGTAAAAAAATTGACTCGGTACCTGAATCGTAAGCACGTTGTCATCTAAACTAATCGGCTTAATTGGTTCGAACCATGTTTTGAAACTTTGGAAACTAATATTATCCTTAATAATTTTAAGGCAATTTTCCCATACTCCAATAAATTTTTTCTCCATCTGTAAGTTTAATTATTTTTTGCTCCCTAAAATCATTAATTTTAAATATCAAAATAATGTTTTATTAATATAATAATAAGTGTTTTACATCGCCAATTATAAGATTTATATTTTCGGAAAAGTGTATTTTGAAATTTTTAACAAATATTTAATAAAAATAGTTGAAAAAAAAACATTATTTCACTTGATTATTAATTAAATTTTCTTTATAAAGATAATCTTCTTTCTTTATTTTGTTTTAAAACAATAATCTAATTTTCCGAGCATTATCCCTCCGTATCCGCACTGAACAATTAGGGTTTCAGTATTATCTTGATTGTTTAATCTCGTTGGTTCCTCAAGGAAAGTATGTGTGTGCCCTCCAATGATTAAATTTATGTATTTAGTATTTTTTGCAATACATATATCACCACACTGTTTATTTTTATGTTGATAACCTAAATGAGACAAACAAATAACTAAATCGCAATTCAAATCTTCCTTAAGAAAAGATGAAATTTCTTTGGCTTTTTCTAAAGCATCATTATAAATTGTTTTTCCAAATTTATTCTTATTTATTAATCCGTCAGGATTTATTCCGAGTCCAAAAACACCAATTTTAATATTTTCAATTTCAAAAACTTTATAAGGAAGAATTTTGTCTTTTAATATTGTTTTTGAAAAATCATAATTAGAAGAAATAAAAGGAAAATTTGCATTTTCTAATTGCTTGCTAAATTCTTCAACTCCATTGTCGAATTCGTGATTGCCAATTGTAGCAGCATCGTATTTCATTTCACTCATCAGTTTTAATTCCGGTTCACCTTTAAACAGATTGAAATATAAAGTGCCTTGAAAAATATCACCTGCGTCAAACAATAAAACATTTTTTTCTTGTTTTCTGATTTTTTTTATCAAAGCAGCTCTTCTTGCAAAACCACCTATGTTTGGGGATTCAACATCATTAGGAGGAAAAGGGTCAATCCTTGAATGAGTGTCGTTTGTATATAAAATTGTGATTTTTACTAAGTCGTTTTTGTCTGAACTACAACTATGAAAAGTGGAAATAACAAATCCTAATCCTAAAATTATTAATAATATTTGAAGTTTTCTAAATTTCATAAAGATTAATTATTTATTTTGTTGCTTGAAATCATTAATTAGTTTTTCCACGAAAACTAC
>CAYLPA010000152.1:3388-6577 GCA_964385385.1 uncultured Saprospiraceae bacterium
TTAATTATTTATTTTGTTGCTTGAAATCATTAATTAGTTTTTCCACGAAAACTACATAATTTTTTTTAGTGTTTGTCAATAAGCTCTGAGTCTATACTAACTCTAATTGCAAATTCTTCCATCTAATTGTGCATTCAACTTATTTCCTTTTTCTGTTTCTTCAATGATGTATTCCAAAATTGCATCTCTTCCGACGATGTCTATTAATTCCATTTTAATTGGTTCAAGAAAGAATTTCATATTATCACCACCACTTGCAAGATAATCGTAAGTTAAAATTCTATATTTCTTGTTTATATCAAAAGCTTTTCCTTCAATAAAAACATCTTGTGGCTTTTTGTTTTTTATTTTCATTTTAAAATTAGCTACAACTTCTCCACCTTGACTTGCAATGTATTCCAGTAACTCATTGGTTTTTTCGCCGCTAAGAGTAATTACAACTAATTTATTATTAAAAGGCATAAGTTCATAGATGTCGGCTTCAGTTATTTTTCCTTTAGGTAAAGATTTTCGCAAACTTCCCATGTTTAAAAGACAGAAATCAATATTATCCTGTTGATTTTTAGATTTATAATATATTTTTCCTTTTTCAAAAATTAAATCTGCTACAAAATTATTTAACAGACCTTCGGGCTTTTCTTTTGCCATAGCAATTTCGGAGTGTCCAATAATATTTGTCAATGGTGCAATTTTACTTTTGTAAGAAGCAATAATTTCAGAGCATGCAGAATCATCTTCAGGAACATTGATAGTGTCAAGAACAATTATACTTGATTCTATTTTTATTATTTCTGGCTTATTATTTTTACAGGAAATAAATAATAATAAAAACAAAAAAATACTGAAATTCAGATAAAAGGATTTTTGCATTTCGATTGTTAAAATTTATACAATAATAAGAAATAAAAATGTATTTAGCCAAATTTTAAACTTGTTTTTCATCACAACAAATTTTATTAATTTTACAAAAATTTAATTCCAATTATATGTACGTTTATGACACAAAAATCAGGGTAAGATATGCTGACACTGATAGAATGGGTTATGTTTATTATGGCAATTATCCCGAATATATTGAAGTAGGAAGAACAGAAGCATTAAGAGCATTATCCGGAAGCTATAAGAATCTTGAAGATAGAGGTGTTTTTATGCCTGTTCATTCAATGTTTATAAAATATATCAAGCCTGCATTTTATGATGATTTACTTACAGTTAAAACAATCATAAAAGAAATCCCTACAAGAAGAATGTTTTTCGAATATGAAATATATAATGAGAAAGGTGATTTGTTGTGTAAAGCAGAAACTACTTTAGCCTTTGTCTCGAAAGAAACAGGAAAAACATGCAGGGCTCCCGAATGGTTTTCTAAATTGTTTGATGAGTTTTTTTAGAATGGTTTGCACCCAACAGGATTGTTTTGACTTCCAATTAGACAATTATTTTCACGCATTACACCTCGTTAAACGTTCTCCAGAAGAGAAATTGTCCTGCAGGAATAATCAATCTAAAGTTTGAGAATTAAATATTAAAAATTTTGCCCTCCTTGAAATTATCTTTTTAATTATAATAGGAATTAAGATAAGAGCAATAAATAAGAGTACTTCCGTAAGGATAAATGCTATTACTGAAAATATGACAAGTATTACAGTAAGCCCTTCAAAAACTAACACACATAACAATGAAATGACAACGTCTACAGTTGCATCTATGCCCAATGGTTTTATTTCATCTGAAGGGGCGCAGATATCAAAGCTTGAACCAAATAAGCCAAAAAGCAAGAAAATATAGAGAATGAAAATTACTCCGAAAAAAATAAGAAAGACTGTATTTATTCTTATCATGTATTTCCAGATATAAAAATTCTTTGGATAAGGATCTATTTGAGAACATTTAGCATTTCTTCGATATTGCCAGATTCCTAATCCAATAACTGGGAAAGTGCATAGAACTAATAGTTCTTTCAAAGAATTAACACTTCCTTCTGTAATAATATATTTAGGCAAATAATAAAGAACTCCTATTAAAACATTAAATGCCAAATAAATTCCGACGATTAATAAAAGTAATTCAATAATTACCATTTCTTTTATGGGTGCTTTAAACAATTAAATTATATATCGAACACCAAATATACAAAAATACTAAATAGAAAGCAGAGATGTGCTTCAACAAATAGAATTTTCGATCTTCTCAGTTGATTTTAGTAAGTACGAAGCAGGAAGCTTCGCGAGTAAATAGAAACCAGAACCGAGTTAAACAGTCCTTAAAAACTTAATCTTCAAGCCATCAACTTTACAGAATCTTTCGTAAATCCGATTTGTATAACTTTTTCTTACAGAAAAAACAATTTTGCATTTTAATTGGAAGTCGGTTTCAATCTGTTCAAGTTTCTCGTCTTTAATTATTTTCATAACATTGTTCATCACAGAATAATCGTAATCAATCTGGTAGATGTCTTTAACAGTTTTAATAATTATTTCATTTTTTTCTAAAGCATCTTTAGTTGCACTTTTATATGCGTTTATCAAGCCCGGAATTCCGAGCTTTGTGCCCCCAAAATATCTGATAACAACAATTAGAATATTTGTTAGTTCATAAGAAAGTAATTGTCGGTAGATTGGTTTTCCTGCTGTGCCCGAAGGTTCTCCATCATCATTAACACGGTAAGCGGTTTTGTCAGCTCCTAAAATATAGGCAAAGCAATGATGTCGGGCATCGTGATATTGTTTGCGTAAATCATGTAAAATTTCCTTAATCTCTTTTTCGTTTGTAACGGGAAAAGTTTTTGCAATAAATCTACTTCCTTTATCTTTAAACAGTCCTTCCGATTGTTTTGTTATTGTTTTATATGTGTCGTCAAATAACATTCTAATAAAAAATTCTAATTTATGCTAAAGCAATAAACAAAATAGCCACCATCGATAAAATTATTCCGCACCAATTAATCCAATTTAATTTTTCTTTAAAAATAAAAAACCCTACTATTGTTGACATTATTACAAATCCGACATTGAAAATTGGGAAAAACACTATGCTGTCAAACAAGCTTAAAGATAAATAAAAATAATAAGTTGATATAAAATTTAATATTCCGAGAATTACTCCGGCAATAATATTTCTTATTCTAATTTTTGTTTTGAATTTCAATATGTTGAAAAGCAAAATTGAAATCCCTATAATCATTGCCGA
>CAYLPA010000153.1:0-6567 GCA_964385385.1 uncultured Saprospiraceae bacterium
AAAAGCGTGTAAATTCTTCAAAATTAAACTTTGAAATTATTATTAAAAACATATTTTGAAATTCCATAATTTTCTATACTTTTGGGGCTTTTTAAAATACGTTCAATTTTGACAATATAAATCAATATGAAAGATAATTTTAATCCGAAAAAAAATTACGAGGAAAGCAAAAAGAAAGTTGGTTATATTCCCCGCAAACAAGCAACTCAAAAGGATTATGACAGAATCGGATTCATGTCAGGGCTTGAAGTTCACCAGCAATTATTAACCAAAGAAAAACTTTTTTGTCGTTGTCCTGCCGGTTTATTTAATGATAATGATGATTACGATGCTGAACTTATTCGACATATGAGACCCACTTTAAGTGAATTAGGAGAATATGACGGCACTGCTTTGATGGAGTTTAAAACAAGAAAAGAAATTATTTACAGAGTTAAAAATCAAACTACTTGTACCTACGAAGTTGATGATACTCCTCCTTTTCCAATTGATGACGAAGCTCTCGAAATATCAATAGAAATTTCTTTACTTTCAAAATTTAATATTGTTGGTGAAGTTCATGTAACTCGAAAACAATATCTTGATGGAAGTATTCCTACCGGTTTTCAACGAACAGCCATCATTGGCGTTGAAGGAGAAATTCCTTTAAAAAACAAGAAAATAAGATTAATACAGTTAAGTTTGGAAGAAGATTCCTGCCGTGAAATTTCGGATATTGGTCATGTCAGGGTTTATAAAACCGACCGCCTTGGAATGCCCTTAATTGAAACTGTAACTTATCCCGATATGGTGAATCCCGACGAAGTTATGGAAGCATGTAATTATATTCGTTTTCTTAACAGGAGCACAGGAAAAGTAAGGACAGGAATTGGTGCAGGAAGAGAAGATGTTAATGTTAGTTGCAGAGGTGGTTCAAGAGTTGAAATAAAAGGTGTTGCACACACAAAATGGATACCTGAATTAACTCATGTAGAATGTTTCAGGCAATGGGCTTTACTTCAAATCAAAGATATTTTAAACGAAAAAATCCATGATACCAAAAAGTGGAAAATTTCATCTAAAGAATTAAATTACCTTGCTTTTAATTCTCCCAGCGAAGAAATAAAAAATGCTGATGAAAAAAATCTTAAAATTTATGCTGTAAATCTTCCGAAATTCAAAGGTATCCTTTCGTATTTCCTTCAACCCGGAAAAACTTTTGCTGATGAATTTATAAATCGTCTTAAAGTTATTGCTTGCATAGAAAAGCCAAATATGGCATGTTCCGAAGATATTAACCCAATCATTGAAAAAGAAGATTTTGAAAAAATTAAAAAACTTCTTGAAGCAAAAGAAAATGATGCTCAAATTATTTTCTGGGGACCCGAAGCAGATGTAAAAACAGCTCTCGAAACTATCGAAGAAAGATGCCAAATGGCTTTTGAAGGCGTTCCTGAGGAAACACGAAAATATTTCAAAGACGGAACAACAATTTTTGAAAGAGTTCTTCCCGGTGCTGACCGTATGTATCCTGATACTGATACTGCACCAATACCTTTAAAAGATGATTATATTGAAGATTTAAGAAAAAAAATACCAACAGACATAATTGATAGATATCATCAATTAGTAGAATGGAAAATTCCTGAAGACACGCATAATTATATATTCAAAAAAAATCTTTTCCCTTTAATTGAAAAAATAATAAATGAACTAAATATTAACCCAAAATTTGTAGGTACTTTTTTCGGACACAGATTAAAATTTGTTGAAGGTCATTTTATTCCTTCCGATAAATTTAATTATAAGATAATTTTTGCCATGTTTAAATTTCTTCAGGAAAACAAACTTGATTTTCAATTGGCAAAACAAATGCTTGCTGTTGTTTATGAACATCCTAAAATGGATTTTGAATCCGTTTTAAACAGCATAGATTTTAAAAGAATTGACAGAGAAAAAATCATTTCCAAGATTCCTTTTCTTAAAGAAAAATTTGAAGAAATTAAAAGATCCGATGATGAGAATAATAAAATCAACTGGATTATGGGGCAGCTCCAAAAAATTGCTACAGGCAATATAAATTTGACCGAATTAGAAAAAATAGTAAAAAAATAAAAAATGAGTAACGATATATTTCAAGGTTATAAAGGCGAATCTTTAGAAATTCTAAAAAAATATAATGTAAGAGTTTGGGGGCAAGCTGAAGTAAACACAACTCGTGGACCTTTTAAAGGAACAATACTGCCCCGTTCTGAAAATGATGATGACCAACACTTAGTAATGAAAATTATTACCGGTTATAACATAGGTATAGATATAAAAACTATAATCGACATGAAAGAAACTGGTTACAAAAAAGCTAATTATAAGATTCCGGAAAAAGAATTTCCTTTTACAGAAGGTTTGCCTTATGTAAAACTTTTTGGAACTGGTGGCACAATTGCTTCTCGTCTTGATTATCGAACAGGTGCGGTTATACCGGCATTTTCTCCCGGAGAATTATACGGTGCAGTACCAGAATTAGCTGACATTTGCAACCTGACAACCGAAAAAGTTTTTGCAGTTTTTTCTGAAAACATGGGACCATCTCAATATATGTCATTAGCAAAAGCAATTGGAAAAGAAATAGAAAATGGTATTGATGGAATTGTTATTGGTCACGGTACTGACACCTTGCATCACACAGGTGCAGCATTAACATTTATGGTTCAGAATTCTCCTGTGCCAATTGTTCTTGTTGGTTCACAAAGGTCGTCCGACAGACCAAGTTCAGATGCAGCTCTTAATTTGCAACATGCTATGAAAGCTGCCGGACATTCCGATATTGCCGAAGTTATGGTTTGTATGTTCGGGCCTACTTCTGATGAATATGGTCTTCTTCATAAAGGTACTCGTGTTAGGAAAATGCACTCTTCCTATCGTTCAACTTTCAGAACTATTGGCGATATTCCTTTAGCAATGATTAACAAAAAGGAAATAACTCATCTAAAAAAGGAGTATAAACCCCGAAGAAAAGACAGGAATGTTAAAATTATGCCTTATTTTAATGATAAGGTTACGATGATGTATTATTATCCTGGAATGAATCCAGACATATTGAATGCTATTATTGATGCAGGCTACAAAGGTGTTATTATTATCGGGACAGGTTTAGGACACGTTAATAAAGAACTTTATCCTGCTATCGAAAGAGCTCATGCGAAAGGTGTTCATATGTATATGACACTTCAAACTATTTGGGGATATGTTCACATGTTTGTTTATGATACCGGTCGTGATATGATGGCAAAAGGAATTATTCCTTCAGGAAACATGCTCCCAGAAGTTGCTTTCATTAAACTTGGTTGGGCTCTCGGGCAAACTGAAGACCCCGAAGAAGTAAAGAAAATTATGCTGACATCAATTAATGATGAAATTACTCCTCGGGAACCTTATAATGGATATTTGGTTTATCAGGGCGGAATTCCCGAAGTTGAGAAATTCATTAAGTATGTTCATAAATAGAGCGCTTATTAGATATTATCAATAATTTTATCATTATAATAAATAAAATAAAAGTTCTTTGAATCTTAGAATTCGTTTTGGTTATCAAATAGCTGTATACTTGAATTTTTCTGAATAATTCATTGATAAGAAATTAAAATTCATATACTAAGAAAAATAATCTTAGAATTGCTTAAAGGAATTTGGTTTTTTTAAAAAAAAAATATTAAATTTGCTTTTTTTATTAATAAAAATATTGTATCTTTATATGTTTTTGATATATTGACCTTAAAATTAATATATCACCTCTTATATAATTACTAAACTTAATTCACGAAAAACTTTTATGAAACAATACATTTATATAATATTAGGAATAGCTTGGGTATTATATTCTCTTTATAGAAAAAGTCAAAAAAACAAAGCAAAATCTGCCCAAACACTATCACAACAACAGCCCCCTGTAGAAAGAAAAAAATCATTTCTTGAAGAAATGCTACTAAACAATGAGCAGTCTAATGTAGTTCAGCCATCTTTTGATTCTGTTCCTCCTCCTGCTGAGACTATAATTGACGAACAACAATATATGAATGATTTTCAAGAAGAAATTGCTATTGAAGGACCAAAAATAGAAAAACAAGAAGATTTATTAGAATCTAATTCTAATGATATAATAATAGATATAGAAAAAACCGGTAAACAAAAAAATAAATTAGTTGACTTAGAGAATTTTGACCTTAAAAAAGCTGTTATCTTTTCTGAAATTTTGAACAGACGTTATGTTTGAATGTTTTAGAATTAAATAATTTTTCTTTTTTTAGTTAAAAAAAATAATTATTTTTTATCTTTACCGCATTATTAAAACACAAGAAATATTAAACATAAAATTACAGATATGTTAAAGAAGTTACTTATTACATTAACAATTATATTAACCACAACAACGTTAATATATTCGCAATCGGGAACATTGAAGGGAGTTATAAAAGACAAGAAAACCAAAGACCCGATACCATTTGTCAATATTGTTATTGAATTAGGAGGAAGACAGCTTGGTGGAACAACCACTGATTTTGATGGTTATTACACTATAAAGCCGATTCCACCAGGAAAATACAATGTAAAAGCAACATTTGTTGGCTTCAAACCTCTATTAATTAAAGGAGTTATTATTAATGCTGATAAAATTCGTGTCCTTGATATTAATATGGAATCAACTATTACAACCCTTAAAACTTTTGAAGTTATAGAATATAAAGTTCCATTAATTGATAAGGATCAAACATCAACAGGTGGAACAATGACTGCTGAAGAAATTTCAAAAATGCCCGGCAGGTCAGCCCAATCTGTTGCAGTGCAAGTTGGAGGTGTTTTTTCACGTGATGGTGAAATGGGAAGCATCAGGGGTTCACGAACTGAAGGTACAGTAATGTATATTGATGGCATCAGAGTTAGAGGTTCTTCAAGTTTGCCAAAATCTGCCCTCGAACAAGTTAGTGTTATTACTGGTGGTACACCTGCACGCTATGGTGATGCAACCGGTGGTATAGTTAATATAACAACTAAAGGACCATCTCGAGACTTTGGAGCAGGTGTTGAAGTTGCAACATCAGAGGTACTTGATAAATTCGGTTATAATCTTCTTGGTTTCAATGTGCAGGGACCATTAATACCAGGCAAGGATACAACTAAATCTTCATCACTTCTTGGATTTTTTATTGCAGGCGAAGCCTCTTATCTTAAAGACCCGAATCCTTATCGAATTGGTGTTAACAGAGTCAAAGAAGATGTATTAGTATCTTTAGAAGCAGATCCTTTCAGACCTTCAGGTCTTGGTTTTGGAATTTATCAAAATTCAGAATATGTTCATAAAGAAGACATAGAAAACATTGCAGCTAAAACTGATGCTAGTAGATATGGAGTTAACCTAACAGGTAAAATTGATGTTCGAACTACAGATAATACAAATCTAACTTTCGGTGGAACCTATAATTATGGTACCGGAAGACTTTGGAGTTTAGGAAACTCAATGTATAACGCAAAAAATAATGGAGAATATATAACAAGTACATGGAGAGTTTATGGAAGATTTACTCAACGTTTCCCTTCTGACAAAGATAGCAAATCAATTATTAAAAATGTTTATTATTCCATTCAAGCCGATTATTCCAAATATAATTATAAAAATCAAAATCAGGAACATAAAGATGACCTTTTTAAATATGGATATGTAGGAGATTTCAAAACTTATAAAATTAAATCTTATGAACTTGGTTCTGACACAGTTCTTGGATATAATAATGTGTTTGTACATAATGGTTTCCGCGATACTTTATATGCTTTTGCTTCTTCTGATATTAATCCTGATTTATCAAATTATACTCAGCAATATTATAATTTATATCCATTAAGTTCGGGATATTACACAAATTCAGTATTAGTCCAGAATGGTGGTGGTTTATTGAACGGACAACTACCAAACTCAGTTTATGGTTTATGGACAAACACAGGTACACCATACACAGGATATAGTGTAACAAATACTTCTCAAATAGGAATAAATGCTCATGGTTCTGCTGATGTTGGCAACCACGAAGTTCAGTTCGGATTTCTTTATGAACAAAGAGTTGACAGAGCTTATGCTTATGCACCTGTTGGTTTCTGGACATTAATGAGAGGCTTAACAAACAAACATATTGAACAGCTTGATAAATCTAATCCTCACGCAGTATTTGATGCTAACGGAGTTTTTCAGGATACAATATGGTATGATAGATTATACGATGCTTCATCTCAAGCTTTCTTCGATGTCAATCTTAGGAAAAAACTTGGTCTATCTGTTGACGGACTTGATTGGATTGATGTTGATAACATAGACCCATCATTTTTCTCTGTTGATATGTTTAGTGCTGACGAATTACTTAACAATGGAAATTCTTATGTTTCTTATTATGGATATGACCACACAGGAGAATTATTAAAAGACAAACCAAGTTTTGATGATTTCTTTACCAAGAAAGATGAAAATGGAAACTACACAAGAAATATAGGTGCTTTTGAACCTATTTATATGGCTGGTTATATTCAGGATAAATTTGCTTTTAA
>CAYLPA010000154.1:0-4896 GCA_964385385.1 uncultured Saprospiraceae bacterium
GAAATACAATTATTGACAAACGCCAAATGCGGAAATCCTGAAATAAAACTTGCATTTTTGTTTTGTTTAAATACTGGATTAAGACATATTGATATTAAAACTTTAAAATGGGAAAATATAGACTTTGAAAACAACCAATTAAGGAAAATGCAAACCAAAGTTAAACATACTTCAAAAGCTCCATTTGTATATATTGATTTAAATAATAATACTAAGTCAATATTAGGCTGTTTGACAAAAGGAAACCCCAATGAACTAGTATTTACATTGCCAAGTATTACCAGCAGCTTAAAAACTCTAAAAATTTGGGCAAAAAAGGCGGGTATTGTAAAAAATATTACTTGGCATTCTGCAAGACATAGCTTTGCTACAAATTTATTAGTTAATAATGCAAATATCAAAACTGTTAGCAGTTTATTAGGTCATTCCAGTTTGAAGTATACAGAAAAATACACTCATTTAATTGATGAGCTAAAAACAAGAGCAGTAAACAGCCTCCCGGATATTCAATTAGAAAATAACATTTAATTATACGTAAATATTAAAATTAATGTTAACTTTATAAAAAAATTATATAAGATATGAAATATTTATTATTAGTAATAATTTGTATTTTTATTATTTCCTGTAATAAAAAAGACGATCCAATTAATCCAATCAATAATGATATTGAAACAAAAACTTGTTTGATAAGTAAAGTTTATTTTACTAATTTACCAAATCCATTATTTGAATACAGCTATGATAGTGAAGATAGAATGTATAAAATATTTAGTGGAGGAGATGCCGGGTTTTGCGAACATATTTATAATTTTATAGAAACTGATACAATACCTTACTTAATAGAATACAATGATAGTAATCAGTATACAGATACTTATTATTCTATCGATTTTAATAATGATATGGTAATTACAAAGTTTAATTTTAATATAATATCAAATGAATATACTGTTTCTGAAAAGTTTTATTTAAGTTTTAATACTAATAATCAACTAACGCATCAAAAACGATATTTCTATGAATCGAATGGCGATTCAAGTCTTGTTGAATCTGAAATTTATTTTTATTCAGATTATTCAATGAATTATGATAGTATTATTAGTTTAATTAATAATTATTCTGATTCTTATAAATACGATAATAATCATAATATTTACTGGAATTTATTTATTCATATTGAATCAAGTGTTATAATTATTCCTACTGATAATAATATTATTGAGAGAATACATCGTAGTTATAATACAAACGAAACCTTTACTTATAATTACGAATATAATTATAATGAATATAATTATCCAATTGAAATGATTAATGTTAATAATGGAAATACTCTTTACACTTATGAATATTATATTATTGAAAAATAAATTTTTAGATCAAAACCACTTAATATCTTTAAATTTATCGTTATCGGTGTATAAATTATCGGCAAGATGTATATAAAGCATTGCAGTATCGACTATATATATTCCCATTAATTTCATCACATTAAAAACATTAATAATATTATGAATAAATTATTAGATCAAACTCGGATTGGAAATTTTTATAAGAAACTTATTGAAATACCTGAATTTATAAATGAATTAAATGATTTTGCCAAAAAGGAAGTATTAAAGTATGCAGAAACTGAACAACTTAAAGCATTAAAGCTTTTGAATGAAATAATAATTGCAAATCCTAAACAGACTTTTAAGGCATCACAAATTGATAATTATAATGATGCAAAATTTGTTATTGATTTAATAAAAGAATCAAGAATTATTAAATCGACAAAGTCAAAAAAAATCAATCAATTTTTTAAATCATATTTATCAAATGACCAAATTAAATACCTATTTAAAGAATTTGAACGGTATGAATTTATTGAATTAGACTCTAAAGATTCATTTATTAATTTTTTCAATGCTGAACATAAATCAAATAATGAAATTCAATGGAATATTAATAATGGGATTATAGCTTATTTATTTGATGAACTTATGAAAAATAGATTAATCAGTAATTATTGGCAAGATGAAATTGATAAAAAAGCTTGCTTTAAAAATAAAAATGGTAAAACTTTACTTAAAGGTGATCTTTCAGTTGCTTTGTTTCATTTAAATAAATCTGGTATACCAGAAGAACCCAAAGAAATTATCGACAAAATATTAAAAAACATATTAAAAAACCATTAAGATTATTAATACCTCCTAAACTCTTAAAAATATTTTTGCTTATCTTGTTTTTATTTGTGTAAAGTTTTAAAAAATCGAGCACAAATGGAAAAAACAGAAACAATTGAAAAAAGACTTCGCAAAATTGAAGATTTACTTATTTCTCAAAAAACCGTATTAAATTTTAATGAAGCATCCGAATTTATCGGAATGAGTAAAAGCACATTATACCGGCTTACTTCAACTGGGAATATTCCACATTACAAACCAACCGGAAAAAATATTTTCTTCAATCGTGGTGAACTTCAAAATTGGATGTTAAGAAATCCTGTTAAGACAAAAGACCAAATTGAGCAAGAAGCCGAATCGTATATTCTTAAACATAAATAAATATGAAGGACCCGGCATTTTTATTTTATCCTGGTGATTGGTTAGGTGGAACTATGGGAATGACCTTTGAAGAAAAGGGCGCATATTTTGAATTATTAATTTTTCAGTTTAATAATGGCAGTTTTACAAAAGCACAAGCAAAGCATGTGCTTAGCATATGCTCAACTAGTATATTTGAAAAAATCATTAAGAAATTTGATTTTAAAAATGGGCTGTATTTCAATAATAGATTAAAACAGGAGATAATTAAACGCAAAAAATATTCAGCATCGAGAAGAAAAAATGCAACAGGGAAAAATAAAGAAATAAAAAATAAAACATATGCTAAACATATGGAAAATGAAAATAAAAATGAAAATAAAAATGAAAATTCAAAAATAATTTATAATGATTTTGATGAATTAAAAATTGAACTTTTAAATTCAGAAATTTGGTTGCAGGATATCGCTAAGCTTTATAAACTTGAAACAGAAAAAGTAATTGAGTTACTAGAAAAATTTCTAGTCGTACAAAAAACTGATAATAATCTCAACCGAGATTTGAGCGAAATAAAAATCCATTTTAGAAGAACTTTAAACATAGAAAACGAAAAAATTAAAAAGAGTGAATCAACAATTAATAAAACCAGAAAAAAAACTTTTACAAAAGCAGCCGAAGAGTTTATCAATAACTAAACAGGCGATTATTGTAAGTAATAGTTTATCCTCGGTAGCTCTGCTGAGCGATATAGAAATAAAACAATTGCTTGTTTTTATTTTTTCATTAATTGGAATTACAGCGGATAAAATGCCGGATGAAATGCAAAGCAAAATTCTTATTATTTATATCCGTGAACATTTGAATAAATTTACTGTACAGGATTTTAGAATTGCTTTTATTCTTGGGATAAAAAACAAACTTAATAACGTAAATATTCAATCATATCAGAATTTCAATATATTATACTTAGAAAATGTAATGCAGGCATATAATCAATATCGTTTTAAAATTATACAAGAAGCAAAAAATATTCCTACACCTCCCCCATCTGAAGCAAAACAGAAAGAAATAATTAAAAATATTATCATTGATTTTTACAAAAGGTTTAAAACTGATTGTAATATTCGTTTTTCTCTTACTTCTGTAAGTTACGATTATCTTGAAAATCTAGGATTACTAAATATTAACAAATTAGTTAAAAAACAATACCAATTAAAAGCTGAAAAGATTATTAAAAAAGCATTAATTTTAAAAAAAGCAAACCTTTCGATTAGTGACAAAACCTCTAGGGTAAAACTCAATCATACTTTAACAAATTTTTCATTACTAAAGTTAGATTATCAAACTCAAATAAACAATAAGGCAAAAGAGCTTTTATTGTACAATTTTCTTTTAATACAGAAAACTAAAAAAATTGAAATTAAAGATTTGATAGAAAAAGCCGGAAAAATTGATAATAGTAAAAATTAATTAATTATTAAATTATGAGACTAGTAGATTCAGAAAAATATTTTTCGATAAAAGAAGCAACCGAAAAATTAAAAATTCCTAAATTAAAAATAATTGAAACCCATTTTAATCTATTTGTTAAAGGGGATGATATAAATAGATTTATTATTAATAATATTAAAGAAGTCGCTGATTATATAGACAGGGCAATATAATGGATGATTCAAAAGAAATATGTAATTTGATTGATATGTTTTTGCGGGATCAGGATATTATGGAAAGATCACGTAAAACATACGAGAATATTTTATTGTTGTTTTTTCGGTGGACTTACTACAAAAATATATATTTCAAAGAATTAAAAAAATCTGATATAATTGTATATAAACAGAGTTTAGTTGACAAATCAGAATTAACACAAGTTTTGTATTTAACTGTCATAAAGTTGTTTTATAAATGGACAGAGCTAAACGGATTTTATAAGAATATTGCAACAGGTATAAAACTTCCACGAAAAAACTATTACGGTTTTAAAAAGAAACCATTATCAGAAATCCAAGCAAAAAAATTATTGTCTTCATTTAATTTAGAAACCAAAAAAAGCAAAAGAGATTTATGTATTGCAAAATTAATGATCCTTTGCGGTTTACGATCTGTAGAAATAAGTAGACTAAATATTGAAGATTTAAAAGAAAAGAACGGAATAATCGGAATTTTTGTTCAATCCAAAGGAAAAAAAACGAAATATGATTTTTTAAATATTACTGATAATACATTTGAAACAATTGAAAGCTATCTTATTGATAGAATAGAGTATAAAGAAACTGATCCGCTATTTAGTGCAATAGGAAAAAATAAAAATATTGATAGTAGATTAACACCCCGGTCAATTAGCAGGCTCATAAAAGATCATTTA
>CAYLPA010000154.1:4996-6555 GCA_964385385.1 uncultured Saprospiraceae bacterium
CTAAAAAACTACAACTTTATTTTTATAATCGGTGAGTAAATGAATTTTTTACTCATGCAAAATGAAAAGTTTTGAAAATATAAAAAATATAAAAATTAAAACAATTATATAAATGGATTTTTAAAATATCAAAAAAATGAAAATAACATTAATAAAAAACCTTAAAAAATGAAAATAGCAATTTTAACAACTTCGCCAAAAAGTATAGTAACAAAAAAACTTAAAGAAGCCGGTAAACTTAGAGGGCATGAAATGAAAGTTTACAATCCTGAAAAAATGTATTTATATATTTCAAATGTTCACAGGAAGGATCGTTTATATTATGAAGATGAAAGAATTTACAAAAAAGATATTGATTGCATTATTCCTCGTGTAGGATCGTCCTCAACTTATTGCCGGGCAATAATTCAACATATAAGGCAAAATATGGGTATTTTTAGCACTCAAACAGCTTCAGGCATATCCAACGCCTCAAACAAGTTAAAAACAACACAGCTGTTAAGTTTGAACGGTATAACAGTACCCAGAACAATCTATGCAAAGGAGAGCAAAAATGTTAAATTATTAATTGAACAGGTTGGAGGCTTGCCTGTGATCGTGAAAGGATTAACAGGTTCACAAGGTGCAAATGTAATTATTTTGGAAACTGTATTAAGTGCAAATAGTGTACTGGAAAGCTACTACAAGGCAAAACAACAAATAATTATTCAGGAATTTATTGAGCCGGACAAAGATGGTGCAAAAGATATTAGAGCTATCGTAATTGGAGGAGAAGTTGTAACAGCAATGCAACGAATTGCACCAAAAGGATCATTTAAAGCAAATGTATCTTTAGGAGCTGAAGCCAAACCAATTGAATTAACCGAAAATCAAAAAGAACTTGCAATAAAAGCAAGTGAGGCAGTCGGATTAGATATTTCCGGAGTTGATTTAATGACTGATAAAGATGGTAATAATTATGTTATCGAGGTGAACTCAAACCAGGGATGGAAAATTCAAGATATTTGTACTGATATAGATATTGCAGCTGAGTATATAAAATTTTGTGAAGAAAATTATAAACAATCAGATAAAAGAGACATGATTGGAATAAATGAAGAAACCAAAGATTTATCAGTTGTAGAATTACAAAGAGCTTTAAAATCTAAAGAAAATGAAATCCGGCTTTCTATTGATGAATTAACAAACAATATTGAAATAAGTTTTGAAAATCAAAAACGAGATATCGGAGGATCTGAAGATTTCAAAGAATTTAGTAAAAATTCTTTCGATTCACTTATAAATAATTTGAATGAAGTATATGGAAATAAATTTGTTAACCAAGTAACAAATAAATATTTTTCATAGTGAAAAAACAAATAAGAACAACCAAATCAAATGCAAAAAATGGAAGAACGTATCATTTAAGATTTTGTGTATATTGATAATAATTATAATATGTAACTATATTGTAACTCATAAAAATCAAAGCCCCTTTGTATCAGTTATATAAAGGGGCTTTTCAGTAGCCCCGACAAGAATCGAACTTGTATCTAAAGTTTAGGAAACTTCTATTCTAT
>CAYLPA010000155.1:0-6551 GCA_964385385.1 uncultured Saprospiraceae bacterium
ACAGAAAAGAGTTTTAAAACTTATTAACAATCAATAGTTAATGCACAGTCTGACGAACATAGTAAAGAAAGCTATAAAAAAGATGTTGAAAATGCACTACAAAGTTTTTATGGCAAAAATAGTTGGAATGAACTTGAAAATAAGAATGAGATATTAGAAAACAGTTGTAAGATTTTCTTTAAACAATTAAAGAAGAATTTGGGTACTGGAGATTTTATTAAGTCAAAAAGAACTGATGAAAAGGTTATAGATTTATTATTGGGAAAAAGCGAAACAGGAGAAATCTTCTGCTCTGATGAAAGCAGAATTAAAAAACTATACCATCCATCTGATATTGACAAATTTAAATCTATAATAATTAAAGATAAAAACGATAAAGAATTTATTGGGCTTGGAAGCCCTGCAACACCATCCGTGCGTAATCCAATGGCAATGCGTAGTTTGTTTCAATTACGTAAATTAATCAACACTCTTATTCTTGAAGATAAAATTGACGCAGACACAAAAATTAATATAGAATTAGCACGTAATCTGAATGATGCTAATAAGCGAGCAGCAATTAAAAAATATCAGGAAGAAAGAAAAAAAATACGAGAATTTTACAAAGAAAGAATACAGGAAATGTATTTAGAGAAAACAAAACAACAGATTGAGCCAACAGATGATGATATTTTGAAATTTCAATTTTGGTTAGAGCAAGACACCATACATCTACCACCTGTAACAGAGCAAGATGTTTTAAAATACCAATTGTGGGATGAACAACATCACAGATGTATTTATACAGGTAAAACTATTGGGATTACAGATTTTATTGGCTCTAACCCAATTTTTGATATTGAACACACTATACCACGAAGTGTATCGTATGACAATTCTCAAATTAATAAAACACTTTGTTATAATAAATATAACAGAGACGAAAAGGTAAATAAGTTGCCTATTGATTGTGTTAATTATGAAAGCGGAAAAAATATCACTTTTAAAGATGGAGAAACTGTTAATTGTCCTGCTATTGCTTATGGTATTGTTGAGCGTTGGGAAAGGAAATTCAAAGAATTAGATGATAAAATTGCCCAATTAGTTAAAAATACAAAACATGCATCAACAAAGGAAAAGAAAGATAAAATTATTCAGAACAGACATTATTTAAAAATGCATCGTGATTATTGGAAAGGGAAATACGAACGCTTTACAATGAAAGATGTATTGCAAGGTTTTAAAAATAGTCAAAAAGTTGATATTGGTATTATTTCTAAATATGCAAGAGAGTATTTAAGTTCTGTATTTAAAAACAAAAATGACAGAAGTAATGTATATTCTGTAAAAGGCGAAATGGTTGCCGAATTTCGTAAAGCATGGGGGTTACAAGAAAGTTTTATTAACGAATTTGGCAAAAAAGATTATAAACCAAAAGACAGAAGTAATCATATACACCATTGTATTGATGCGATTACCATTGCATGTATGGATAAGAATAAATACGATAATTTGGCTCATGCATGGTCGCTTGAAGAAAAAGGAGATTATAAAAAAGCAAGAGAGGAATTAGAAAATTCAAAACCATGGAATACATTCACAGAAGAAGTAACAAAAGTAGGTAACGAAGTCTTAATTGTACACCATACACCCGATAATGTAAAAAAACAAAGTAAAAAGAAATTAAGAAAAAGAGGACAGATTGTTCCTAATGTTATTTATAAAAAAGATAACACAGGAAAAAATATTCTTGACAAAGATGGCAAGAAAATAATTGATAGATACATTTACGAAAAAGATGAACAAGGGAATAAGATACCTGTTTTTGGAAAACAATTAATCAAACAAGATTTAAATAATAAAATCGAAGGCAAAGATTATTTTCATAAACAAACAAAAGAGGGTGCTAAATATTATGAGTTTGTGAAAAACAAAAAAAGCGAAATAGTTTATAAAAAATCTGCAATTATACAACAAGGCGATACTGTAAGAGGGTCTTTGCATCAAGACACATTTTATGGAGCTATTAAACAAACAGTAAAAGATAAAAATGAAAAGATAAAAAGAGATGAAAATAATAGAATGCAATTTATCAATGATGGAGATGGCAATCCTATACTTGCTTATGTTGTAAGGAAGGATTTATCAGTAATAAAAAAATCAGAAGTTGAAAAAATTGTTGACCCAATTGTAAAACAAAAAATAAAAGATGCAATTAGTAGTAAAATATTTACCATTACAAGCAATGACAATCAAAAAAATAAAATTGATGGGACAATATGGATGAATGAAAATAAAAAAATCCCCATCAGAAAAGTAAGAATAAAGACAAATATAAAATCACCACTAATAATAAAAGAGCATAGGGATTTGTCAAAAGAAAGTCATAAATACAAAGAATATATTTATGCAGCAAATGAAGAAAATTATTGTATGGCTATTTATGAAGGAAAAGATGAAAAAGGTAAATTGAAAAGAACTTTTAAACCGGTTAATATGATTGATGCTGGCAAATACTATCGTTTGAGTAATAAAAAATATCGAAAAGAAAAGCCCATTGCACCAATTAATGAAAAGAAGATTCCATATAAATTTATTTTGACTAAAGGTACTAATGTTATTTTGTATAAAAAAAATAGTAACGAAGTCTGGAAATTATCAGAAATTGACTTAAGAAAAAGATTATACAAAGTAATTGCATTTGAATCTGATGGAAGAATACAATTTAGACATCATCAAATAGCGATGAAACAAAGCAGTAAAAATAAAGAAGAGATGACTATTGTAAAATATATGAAAGAAAATAATTTAAAAAATTCAGAAGTAAATTTTGAAAAATCTATTCCTTGGTTACGTTTAACATCAGGGAATTGGAATTTTATTGTTCAAGATATTGATTTTAAAATTTCTCCTACAGGTAAAATAACAAAAATTTAAAAAATCATAACTGTGGGATTTTATAATAATAGTTGGTTTTAAATATAGATAAAATATATCAAAAAATTTTAATACAGATTAATTTACTATTATGATTAAACGAGTTTTGCATTTTTCAAATCCCTATCATTTATCTTTTAAAAACAATCAATTAATAATAACATCAAAAGATACTGGGGAAACAAAACAAGCAGTAATAGAAGATTTGGGATTTCTTGTTTTGGACAATCAACAAATAACTTTTACACAATCTGTTATGCAGGCATTAGCCGAAAATAACACAGCAGTTGTTTTTTGTAATAAAAAACATCATCCTTCAAGCATGTTGTTTCATCTTGATACTAACAGTGTTCAAAGTGAAATTTTTACTTCTCAGATAAATACAAAAGAGCCATTAAAAAAAAATCTTTGGAAACAAATAATAGAAAGAAAAATAAAAAATCAAGCATCAATAATAAAAAAAATCGGCAAAAATGAAAAACCATTATTGTTGTTTGCTTCACAGGTAAAAAGTGGAGATACAACAAACCGTGAAGCACAGGCATCAAGATATTATTGGCAAAATATTTTTAATACTAAAAATTTCAAAAGAGAAAGATTCGGAATGCCACCAAACCCTCAATTAAATTATGGTTATTCAATTTTAAGAGCAGCAGTTGCAAGAGCATTATCCGGCTCAGGATTATTATCAACTTTGGGAATTCACCATCACAATAAATATAATGCTTTTTGTCTTGCCGATGATATAATGGAACCTTATCGTCCCTTTGTTGATGAATGTGTTTTAGAGATTATTAGTAAAAATGCAGATTATCATATAATGGATAAAAACAATAAAGCAGAGCTTTTGAATCTGTTAAATAGGGATGTTAAGTTCGAAAAGTTTACAAGACCGCTTATGATTGGTATAAGTATTACGACAGCTTCCTTGGTTAAATGCTTTTCGGGAGAAGAAAAAAAAATTAATTATCCTATTTTAGTTTAATGAAAAAATGTCTTATAAACGTTTAAATGCATATCATATCATGTGGTTATTTGTTTTTTTCGATTTACCAACCAATTCAAAAAAAGAACGCAAATACGCATCAAAATTTCGTAAAAGTCTTATTGATGATGGTTTTACGATGATGCAATATTCCGTTTACACAAGGCATTGTGCCAGTCGCGAAAGTGCTGATGTTCATATTAAGAGAGTGAAAAATAATATTAAAGAACTTGGTCAAATTAGCATATTAATGATAACCGATAAGCAATATGGTAATATTCTTAATTTTTGGGGAAGTAAAGCAAATCCATTACCTGAAGCCCCAAAACAATTGGAATTATTCTAAAAAAAATGGCAGAAATTTGCTGAAATGCAAGCAACTGCCATCATTTTTTTAATGATATTTCTTTTTGATTTTGTTGATAATTAGAAGGTACAAGACCAACTAATATCATTTATTCCATTTTTTTATCAAACCACAACTACGTAGACAACGGCACTCTTGTTATTCCAAATATCATTTATTCCATTTTTTTATCAAACCACAACAATCTCTATCATATAGACGCATTCTGCAAGAATATCATTTATTCCATTTTTTTATCAAACCACAACTGCTACGTGTTCAACTATAGCAATGACAGCAATATCATTTATTCCATTTTTTTATCAAACCACAACCTGCTGCTCAAGATTTTAAAGTGAAGAATCAATATCATTTATTCCATTTTTTTATCAAACCACAACCCGGCAGGTGGTTGCCCGTTAAGACCATCAAATATCATTTATTCCATTTTTTTATCAAACCACAACTCCTCTAACCGAGGTACACCAATATCGGCAAATATCATTTATTCCATTTTTTTATCAAACCACAACTCAGTTGGGGGGTCAAAAAAGGGCAATTGAATATCATTTATTCCATTTTTTTATCAAACCACAACTTGACTTCTCCAAGGACGAGCTTTCCTGCTAATATCATTTATTCCATTTTTTTATCAAACCACAACCGTTGACCCTGAATCAATGAAAGTGAAATAAATATCATTTATTCCATTTTTTTATCAAACCACAACTTAAGGTTTAGGCATAAATCATTATATAAAAATATCATTTATTCCATTTTTTTATCAAACCACAACTATTCGCATCCAGCAGTTGCATAGTCATAAATATCATTTATTCCATTTTTTTATCAAACCACAACTAAATAGTTACCGATAAGGTAAAAATAAAAAATATCATTTATTCCATTTTTTTATCAAACCACAACCTGCTGCTAAGGATTTCAAAATTAAAAATCAATATCATTTATTCCATTTTTTTATCAAACCACAACGTGGAAAGCGTGGAGAATGCAAATTTGAAAATATCATTTATTCCATTTTTTTATCAAACCACAACTCACCGCTTAAATTCTTAGATCCCACCAAAAATATCATTTATTCCATTTTTTTATCAAACCACAACATTCAACTACTGATGTGAAGTATTATAAGAAATATCATTTATTCCATTTTTTTATCAAACCACAACTCACCAGCTGATATTTATAATGATTATGTAATATCATTTATTCCATTTTTTTATCAAACCACAACCTATGGTTCTGTTGGCGGTCAAACTGTCAGAATATCATTTATTCCATTTTTTTATCAAACCACAACCCAGCACAAGCATCATTTACTGTAGTTGCGAATATCATTTATTCCATTTTTTTATCAAACCACAACTCTTTATAGATTTCGTATTTATCATTAAAAAATATCATTTATTCCATTTTTTTATCTAAGCATTTAATTTCGTTATGTTAGAGTATTTTGGTAAATGAATTGAATTAATTTTTTTTATGATTTTATGAGTTAATCAAACAAGATGTCAAAGAGCTAATATATTTCAAATTTAAATTTTTTTTATTAAATGGAATAACTTTATGTTGTTTTATTAATAAATTTGCATCAAAACCAACAATCATGAATGTTCATTTTATTGCAATCGGAGGAAGTGCGATGCACAATCTTGCGATAGCTTTACACAAAAAAGGTTTTAGAATTTCCGGCTCTGATGACGAAATATTTGAACCTTCGAAAAGTCGGCTTAAAAAATATGATTTGTTGCCCGAGAAAGTGGGTTGGGATGATTCTAAAATTACGAAAGAACTTGATGCTATTGTTCTTGGAATGCATGCGAGAGTAAATAATCCCGAGTTGCTAAAAGCTCAGGAGCTTGGATTGAAAATTTTTTCTTATCCCGAATATTTATACGAGCAATCAAAAAACAAAATTAGAGTAGTTATTGGTGGAAGTCATGGAAAAACTACTATAACTGCAATGATACTTCATGTTTTAAATCATCTTAAAATTGATTGTGATTATATGGTTGGAGCAATGCTCGAAGGTTTTGAAGTTATGGTAAAACTTTCGGAAACTGCAAAAATTATGATTATCGAAGGAGACGAATATCTTACTTCACCAATTGACAGGCGACCGAAATTCCATCTTTATATGCCCGACATTGCTTTGATAAGCGGAATTGCCTGGGACCATATTAATGTTTTTCCAACATTTGAAAATTATGTTGAACAATTTGAAATATTTGCAAGACTTATCCATGAAAATGGTTCTTTGGTTTATTGCGAAGATGATAAAGA
>CAYLPA010000156.1:0-6526 GCA_964385385.1 uncultured Saprospiraceae bacterium
TTTCTAATGGGAAATAAGAAGCGCCCAATAAATTAAATTTTGATAAAGTCAGTCGGTATTTGCCATCTTTCAAGTCAACTTTAATAGAATATTGAATAGTTCCTGCCGGAAACTTATTTCCTTTTTTATCATAATCAAAAATTCTGAAACGGGCAATCCCAGTTAACAAACCTTTTTCAATGTCTTTTATTTTAGTAACATTTCCGGGATTTGGATAATAAGATTTAAACCAATCATTAGTGCGATTATATAATTCTGGTTTCGTTCCAACTTGGTTTTCAATTTCTTGATAAGTTATTAAATTAGTTTCTTCATCAACAGGAACCAGTTTTACGGTATCCGGGTTTTGAGAAAACGCCAAAGTATTTACTAACAAGAAAGTTAATAATAAATTAATTGATTTTTTCATATAATATTATGATTTTAAAAATAAATACAAGTTTACAAAAATAATATAATTTGTAACTAATCAGTCCTAAATAAAAAAGCCACAGATTCACAGATTTTTAAATATACTATTATTTTAATATGATAAATCAAGGTTTTTAGTTGTATAAATGACTATTAGCGAAGTAAAATAATTATGTTATTATCTCTGAATTACAAATAAAAAAAATATTTTTTATTATTTGTAAGACAATCTGATGAAATTATATTAATAATTTTTTTTAATCTGTTAATCTGTGGCATCTTTTCAAAACTGATTAGTAAATATAATTTAAAGTTATAAAAAAAAGCTCCTTAAAAAAATAAGGAGCTTAATAGAACGAAATTTTCGTTTATAATATTTTAAGGTGTGATTTTTTACATCATCCCTGGCATACCACCACCCATTCCTCCAGGAGGCATCATTGGAGGTGCTGGATTATCTTCTTTATGTTCTGCAACAACACATTCTGTTGTTAATAGCATTCCTGCAATTGAAGCAGCATTTTCAAGAGCTACGCGTGTAACTTTTGTTGGGTCAACAACACCAGTTTTATAAAGATTTTCATAAACTTCGGTTACGGCATTAAAACCATAATCATCTTTACCTTCTTTAACTTTCTGAACAACAATAGAACTTTCTATTCCAGAATTTTCAACAATTTGTCGCAAAGGTTCTTCAAGTGCTCTTCTAATAATTGCTACACCTGTTTTTTCGTCAGCATTATCAGTTTTTACATTATCAAGAGATTTAATTGCTCGGATGTATGCAATTCCACCACCAGGAACAATTCCTTCTTCGATAGCAGCTTTTGTAGCATTCAAAGCATCATCAAAACGGTCTTTCTTTTCTTTCATTTCAACTTCGCTTGCAGCACCAACATAAATTACAGCAACACCACCTGATAACTTAGCTAATCTTTCTTGTAATTTTTCTTTATCATAATCAGAAGTTGTAGTTTCAATTTGAGCTTTAATTTGATTTACTCTTGCTTGAATATCTTCTTTTTTTCCTTTACCGCTTACGATAGTTGTATTTTCTTTATCAATAGTTATTTTATCAGTTTCTCCAAGATATGAAATGTCTGCATTTTCAAGTTTATAACCTCTTTCTTCAGAAATCACTGTTCCGCCTGTTAAGATAGCAATATCTTCAAGCATTTCTTTTCTTCTGTCGCCAAAGCCTGGAGCTTTGATAGCAGCAATTTTTAAGGAACCTCTGATTTTATTAACTACCAAAGTAGCCATTGCTTCACCGTCAATGTCTTCAGCAATAATGACCATTCCTCTTCCACTTTGAGCAACTTTTTCAAGGATAGGAAGCAAATCTTTCATTACTGATATTTTTTTATCATAAATCAAGATATAAGGATTTTCAAAAACAGCTTCCATTTTTTCGGTATCTGTAACAAAATAAGGGGAAATATATCCTCTATCGAATTGCATACCTTCAACAACATCAACTGTTGTTTCAATTCCTTTAGCTTCTTCTATCGTAATAACGCCTTCTTTTTTTACTTTTTTCATTGCTTCGGCTATCATATTTCCAATTGCTTTATCGTTATTTGATGAAACAGTTGCAACTTGTTGTATTTTTTCAGTATTATCACCAATTTTCTGAGATTGTTTTTTCAAATTTTCAATTACAGCAGCAACAGCTTTGTCAATTCCACGTTTCAAATCCATAGGATTTGCACCTGCAGTAACATTTTTTAAACCAACATTAATAATTGATTGAGCTAAAACTGTTGCAGTAGTTGTTCCATCACCGGCAACATCATTGGTTTTAGAAGCAACTTCTTTAACCATTTGAGCTCCCATATTTTCAACAACGTCTTCTAATTCAATTTCTTTAGCAACAGTAACTCCATCTTTAGTAATTTGTGGAGCTCCATAACTTTTATCAATAATTACATTACGACCTTTAGGTCCTAAAGTAACTTTCACTGCATCTGATAATGCATCTACGCCATTTTTTAATGATTCGCGTGCTTTTACATCAAAAATAATATCTTTTGCCATTTTTATTTTGTTTTAAATGATTAATATTTTTATTAATTAAATTATTGCATAAATATCAGATTCCTTCATAATGAGATAATCTTTACCCTCAAGACTTACTTCAGTACCTGCATATTTTCCATAAATAACTTCATCGCCAATTTTAACTGTCATTGGTTCGTCTTTTAATCCTTTTCCAACTGCAACAACAACACCTTTTTGTGGTTTTTCTTTTGCAGTATCAGGAATAATAATTCCACTTGCAGTTTTTTCTTCTGCAATAGCAGGCTCTATTATTACGCGGTCTGCTAATGGTTTAATATTTAATTTTGCCATAATTATTAGTTTTATTTTTTTATTTAAAAATTATTTTTTTAATAGGATTGCCCATGTCATATTTTGTGCCAAAGCACTTAATAAATGTTTTAAAGCGTCAATATTTCAGCGAGCAGTGTTACTTAAAATAAATGTCAGAAGTTTATGACAATCTGACATTTTAATTATTTTGAATTTTCTTTTAATTTTTATTCTGGCTGAAAACAGAATGTTTTGTAAATCAAGTTATTTTTTAAAAGACTTTTTATGTAATAACATAAAGAATAAATTATTCTGCTTTTTGTTCTTGGCTTTGATTGGGTTGATAATTCATAGGTTGAGCTTGTGGATTTTCTTCAAGATAGACCTCTGCTTCGGATTGTTTTACCTGAGCTGAATCGTTTTTTGGAATTACAAAAATTGAAAACAAACTTAAAAACAATAAGACTATTGCAAGTGTCCAAGTTGTTTTTTCTAGAAAATCTGTAGTTTTTCGAACTCCCATAATTTGATTTGAAGAGGAAAAATTTGAAGCTAAACCGCCACCCTTAGAGTTTTGAACTAATATAACAAGTACTAACAGAATACAGGTTATAAGTACTAAAACTGATACTAAAACATACATCGTTTTATTTTTTTATTTATTAATTATTTTAATCTTTTCAAGAATGGCTGCAAAATAACTACTTTTTTTTGGATATTTCAAACATAATTTATTATAAATGTTTATTCCTTTTTCAATATCTCCTTGATTTATGTATATTTCGGCGAGTGTTTCAGATATAATGTCATCATTATCCTCTATGCTTTTATTTGCAATTTTTATTGACTCGCTGAAATCGGAATCTTTTGGTTTTATTCTGGGCTCATTTCTAATAAAGCTTTCTGTAATTTCATCAGTGGTTTTTTGTTTTGCCTGCTTTTTATTAATTACAGAATTTTTGCTGCTTGTTTTTTCTGACATAAGTAGCGAAAAAAGTTTTTCTCTGTTGATACTATATGCCGCTGCAACTTTCAACTGATTTTCAAATATTGAATTTATGTTGCCTTTCGAAAGACTTTTCAAGTAAAGCAAATGTGCGGTCTGAAAGAAAGGAAATTCCGTAGCTATTTTATTAAAAATTTCTATTTCGCTAACTTGAATTTTTTCAGGGGATTTTACTTTATCTATAAATTGTTGAATTTCCATCGTTTTAAATATTTATATGAAAACAATTACCAGTTTACGACAGCTTTATTAAATATATCTTCGACAAGTTGTTCATTAATTTCTTCAAGCAAGGCATCTTCTACTGATGACAAACTAAGTTTGCTGTCATATTCCTGATATCTTGTAAAAGTTGTTTCATAGTTTTGTTTTTCATCAAAACGATTAGTAAATCTAACATTTACAGAAACTGACAAACGATTTAAACTGGCAGTTTCGTTTGCTTGAATAGCAACTGGTTGAGTTGAATAGCCAACAATTTCACCTTCAACATGAAGGTCTCCACCATTATTAATTAATAATAGGTTTGTTTGCGATGTAAATTTGTCTTTTAACGCATCGGTGAATCTTTGACTTAATGTTGGTTGAACAAGGGGTGCTCTATTTTGGAAATATTTTACAGAAATAGTCTTTACTTCAGGCGAAATAGATGCTCCTGTAAGGGAGTAATTAACTTTACAGCCTTCGGAAAAGACAAATAATAAAAAAGCTATGAAATAATATATTAAGTTTCTTTTTGTCATTTATTTAAGTAATATTTTTTTGAACCCAATTGAATCTGTTTTGAATGTCTTCTTTCTTATTGCTATTCTTGATTTTCCCACTCAGAATCCTTAATTTTTCCAGCAATAATTAATTTTGACTCATATTTCCATACCATTATATCAAATCCTTCTTTACTATTAAATCTCCATTCGTCATTAAAATTAGGTTTAGAATATAGATTTTTAATAATCTTGTTACGAACTAAACTGTCATTATATTCAATAATAAATTCATATAAAGGTTTTTCTCCATCATTATCAAAATAATATGTTACTTTTTTTATGTCTTTATTATTACATGTTCCATAAACAGTAGTTCTGAATTTAAAAACAGATTTCTTTTCAATGGTAGCATCTTTATTGTCTTCCATAAAATCGTTTAAAGGCAATCCAAAATATACTTTTTTAAAACCTTTTGGAAAATATTTTTTTTGCTGAAAATGAGTAGTTTTAAAACAAGAACTAAATAAGAAAATAAAGCATAAAATCCATAAGAAATTAATTTTTTTCATCTGTTTAAAATTTATGTTCAACTTAGAAAGGTTATTTTTTTATGTCGTATTCTTTGATTTTTCTATAAAGTGTTCTTTCAGAAATTCCAAGTTCTTTTGCAGCATTCTTTCTTCTGCCGTTATATTTTTCCAGAGCACGTTTAATTAAGTCAATTTCTTTTTTTTGTATAGATAATGATTCTTCAATTACTTCTGATTCCTGAATTGGTTCATTTATTGTTTCTTCAAAATCTTGTTGATATTCCTGAGCATCTTTCTTTTGAATTATTGTGTCAAATTTCTGATGTCCCTCGTCATCAGATAATTTTCTAATAATTTGAGCTCTGCTTTCACGAATATTTTTAGGAATTCCGTCTTCATTAATAATTTCAGCAACTAATTTTTTTAGGTCTGTAATATCTTGTCGCATGTCAAAAAGAATTTTGTAAAGCAAATCCCTTTCGTTAAAGTTTCCATCCTGGCTTTTGTCGGAAAAAAGAACCGGTAATTTAGTGAAATCATTTAGTGGTAGATATTTTTTTATTGTCTCTGCATTGATGTTTCTTTGTTTTTCAATTATTGAAATTTGTTCAGTAACATTTTTAAGTTGACGAACATTGCCTTTCCATCTGTAGTTTTCGAGTAATTCCTGTGCTTTTGGTTCGAGCTGAATTGCCGGCATTCTATATTTCTCAGCAAAATCAGTAGCAAATTTTCTAAAAAGAATAAATATATCTTCTTTTCTTTCCTTTAGTGGTGGAATGTAAATAGGAATTGTATTTAAACGATAATACAAATCTTCTCTGAATTTTCCTTCTTTAATTGCTGTTGGAATATCAATATTTGAAGCAGCAACAACCCGAACATCGGTTTTAATTACTTTTGATGAGCCAACTTTCATAAATTCGCCAGACTCAAGAACTCTTAACAAACGAACTTGAGTTGATAATGGCAGTTCGGCAACTTCATCTAAAAATATTGTTCCGCCATTAACTACTTCAAAATAACCTTTTCTTGAATCGTGAGCTCCGGTAAAAGCACCTTTTTCATGTCCAAATAATTCGGAATCAATAGTACCTTCAGGAATTGCACCACAATTAACAGCGATATACTGACCGTGTTTCCTTGAGCTCAAATGATGAATAATTTTTGGAAATACTTCTTTCCCTGTTCCGCTTTCACCTGTTATTAATACCGTAATATCTGTTGGGGCTACTTGCCGGGCTGTGTCTATAGCTCTGTTTAATATTGGAGAATTACCAATTATTCCGAAACGTTGCTTGATTGATTGAACATCCATATTTCAATAACAGTAAATCTTTAATAATATTATTTATTGTTTTGCAAATCTAACTAAAAATTAAACATTTGTATCCAATAATAATAGAAAAAATGAAAATCATGTTAAAAGATAAAGCAAAATTAATAATTTTGCATAGATTTTGGCCCAGTAGTTCAACTGGATAGAATATCAGATTTCGGCTCTGAGGGTTGGGGGTTCGAATCCTCTCTGGGTCACAATTCAAAAGGATTAACATATT
>CAYLPA010000157.1:0-6470 GCA_964385385.1 uncultured Saprospiraceae bacterium
CAACTGTTAAAGAATTTTCTTGTCCGGGAACAAATCCTCTAAAAGAAAGTCCATCGCCAGAGTATTTCATTGTCGGTCCGACATTTTTCATAGAGATACCAAATTTGATATTTTCATCTTCACCTGTAACATATTGAATACCTGCGTCGATTGCAAGACCTTGTGCTGAAACATCTGAGATTTGTTCAGAAATAATTTTAAAATTTATTCCTCCAAAAATACTGTTAGAAAATGCTTTAGCATAAGAAATGCTAATATTTAAAAGACTTGGTGAGAAAGTTCCTATGCCACCACCTTCTGGGAAATCAACAGTAGTAATATCAATATCACCAAATGACATTGCCATTATCCCAAAACTAATAACACCTTTATCTTCTCCAAGTTTTTGAGAAATTCCAAAAGCATTTATATTAATATCTGTACCTTGTAACCATATAGTTCTACTAAACACTAACTCGGTACCTTTAGTAAATGCAGTTCCTGCAACGTTCAAATATTGAGCTTCTAATCCTCGAATACAAGCACTGTTTGCATCTCCCCAACCTGAACTTCTTGCCCATGGATTAATTAACAATTCAGAAGCTCCTGCTTCACCTGTTCTGTCTTCATTACCTGCCATCAGATTATTTAAAGGGACCGCTATAAGTCCTATTAGAACAGTAATCATTAAATATTTATTTAACTTTTTCATATGATTAAATTTATTATTTTCTATAATATTATTTGTCAATTTATGATTATTAATTAGAAAGAGTTTAAATCAACAGGTCGTAAAGTTCCAAACCATTTTATTACTCTTTCACCAATTCCTTCTGCTTTAACATGTATCATATATAAACCACCTGCTATTGGAATGCCTGCATGATTTTTCAAATCCCAATCCAATGAAGTTAATTCTTCGTCTTTAGTAAACTGACGTACTAAAACTCCATTAACTGTATAAATTGTAATTGTACATTTTACAGGAAGATTTGTAATTTTTACACGATTATCTAATTGGTCAACTTCATAGCCTGAAAATGCATAATATGGATTAGGAACAATATTAATTAAATCCAAAGCATTTTTAGCTGTTTCATTGTCATTTTTAACAGTTGCAATTCCATCAGTATTGAAAGTGTACATAGGGAAATTGTCGTTTTGAGCAGGATTAGCACCATATGTAGAATAATTCTTTTCATAAGGTTTTGCAATCTTAATTTTTATAGTAACATCAGTAGGTATATCATGAGGGTCTTTAAAATTATAATCTCTGCTAATCATTGGCATACCAACCCACATAATATCTTTAAATATATTTCTTTTTGAAGTGTTTCCCGGATTAAAATTACTTCCAGCTAAAATACCGTAAATCCAAGCACCATTATCGTAGGCAGGGCAATCGTAAGCATTATCTCCATTATGCCCCATAATATAAATAACATGTTTTCCACCGAATAAAACTTCTCCGAGTGAAGTATAATAATTAGAGGTTGGGTTCCAAATCATGTCTTTTCCATTTTCACCTACTAACCATGTATCTTCACCAAACATTATATTTAATCTTTCGCCTGTTTCAAGGTTAATTGCATAGCCTGGGAACCAACTCATACCTCTTCCGCTTTCTTGATTTCCGTTTTTATCAACAGAATTTCCTGCTCTTAAGTTTAATTTTTTCACACCACCTTCTGACAAATCATCGTCGTCGCATAATTCAACAACAGGGCATCTCGACCATTTTGAATCATCGGAAGTAATAACCAGCATAATACTTGATGTATTTTTCATGTCTATTTTGCCAAAAGCTGGATCATCCCATGCAGGTCCATTATCGTATTTCGAACATAGACGATAAGGAGCAAACATTCCGTTTATAACTTGTTCATAATACTCTTTGGGGTCTATCCATTTTTTCCCATTATCCAGCACATAATAATCATCATTTTCAGAATCTGTAGCATCTTCTCTTGTTCCTGATCGAATCCAGTTTAAATTATCTGAACCATCAAAATCTGGAACACCACTAAACCATCTTTCTGAACTATCGGCATAAGAAATTGATGATTCTATAAAACCATTGTCAACTGCACTTTCTTCACCGGGGTCAACAGTTTGTTCAATTTGTATGGATAATCCTATATCAAGAATTAATTGTTCGTTTCCAATTTCAATAGTTTTTTCTGAATAGATAAAACTATTAGTATCATTAGGATTTGCATCATCAATTAAAACCCATCTTGATAAACTAATATTATTAGAGTCAATTGTATCAGGAATAAATTTGAGAGTGTAATCAGCCTTTTTAATATTTAAAGGGTCAATAACTTTAATTTTAACAGGTCCGCTTGAATAATCATATTCAGGTGTTATTGATTTCCAAGGAGGTCCGGTCATAATTTCGTCAATAGTTTTTGTTGTTAATTCAAGTGCATTTCCACCATTTCCTTGCCCTTCGATACGAGTAATTCTCGGACCATCTCCATAAGAAGCAATTGGAACTGTTCCATTAGCTTCGGGGCTTGATATATGTGGAATACCGATAGTAAAAGTAATTGATGAGCCGATAGATGATTTTCTACCTGCAAGGTATGGTTTTTTCTGTCCATATAAACCTTCTAATATTGAAGGGTCTTGAGAGTATTTTTTATATTCGTTATAAGCATAAGCTATTGCAATAAAGTAGTATTTTTTATGATTAACTAATTTTCTGTCGCCTGAAGCAAATTGGTCTTCAGTGATTTTGAATGAATGAACGATTCCTTCATCTGCACCATTAACTTCTTCAACAGGCATATTTCCAGCTACTGCATCTGAATAATAATAATTTACTAATTGTCCTACACCATTTTTCTTATCACACTGAGCAACTAATCTTGCTAAATCAGGGTCACTTAAATCAGTTACTGATACAGTAGCACTTTTAATTTGATATATTTTGTATCCTTCAAATCTATAAGTCGAATCATATCTTGCAGCACTTGGAAAAGAATCAGGAGAAATAATTCCTGGGTCAATTTCAGTATATTCTTCATTATAGTTATTAGAGATTTTTCTATTTGAAACATAAAGAATTAATTCTTTGTCAAGTTCTTGTATTACCAAATCAGGAGCATCAGGTCCGTCAACAACTTTAAAACAATTATCAAACAATCGTTGGCATTTATCATCAACAAGTCTGAGAAGTTCAACAGAAGCAAAAGGTCCACCTGTACTTGCTCTTGCCCATGGAATACCAACAGTTATATAATTTACAGCACCAGCTTCTAGAGTAAAAGGTCCGGCAGATTGCATAAATCTTCTGTCATCAGGGGTATTGTTTGCAGTTTCTTCTGTCCATTTAACAGGTCCGTTTGGTGCTTGTCCGCCGGTACCCCAGTTGCATGGGTCTGTCTCATCCGGAAACATAAAATCACAATCAGGACCGTAAGCAGGTGGAGAAGAACTGGGATGAGCATTACCTCCGTATTGCATGCGGGTTCCATCTTTCCAATATCCTTTAAGAAATTGATAATATTGTAATGCATATCTTGGGTCAGTCATTGGATCGGCTTCGTAACCATTATTATGATAAACAAATTTACGCATCCCGAATCTTTCGTTGTTTTTAATTCCGTCATTAAAATTTACTCCATTAATATTTACGCCACAAATAAGTGTTGCAACCTGATAACTTCCTGTAGTGTCAGGATAGTATAAGTATGTAGTATCTATAGGTACACCACCAATGTCATATATAATAACAGCTGGATTCCAAAGTGTGTCACCTGTTCCCGGGTCAATATTATAGTTCAAAGTATCAATACCAACAATATTAAATAAAGAATCAATATTATAATAAGTATTGTAAGTGTGTGTTGGGTTATCTATACCGTCATTGTCCATATAGGGTCCCTGGAAGAAATCAACACCAACAGCCGGTGGTTGTTCTCCATAGTGGTCATATTTTCCTGTACCGTCAACTGATAAACCATTATAACAATATCCTAATCCTCTAGGAATATCGCATCCCACAAAGTCATCCCAAGCATATCCAAGGTCAGTATCAACCCACTGACTAAAGTATGTTTCTGTTAAACGATAGGTAGAGCGGTTAATTATTTCATAACTATAAAATGTCATATTATTAATTTCGTCATTAGTTGCAAAAGCAAATGCTTGGGCGCGTATTTCTACACCTATTGCAGCACCTGTTGTTTCGGTATGAATATTACCTTTATCGTTAAATACCCACCAAAGAGTTTGGTCACCTTTAAGAACCTGGTCAACTAAAATTCCATTTCCTTCCATAGTAGGGTCGGGTTGTTTACAAAGAGAATTATCTATGTCATAATAAGGATAATCTCCAGCATCGGGGTCATATGAGCCGTCTCCATCTTCATCAAAAAATGGAGCAAGATAATAACTTTGGTTTTTTGATACATCACCATGAGCTGGCCAATCGTCAATAATTTTTGGTCTTTTATAATTCGGATAAGCAGCTTTATCTTTAGAATGTGCAATAAATTCATTTACCTGTCCACGAGTAATA
Source organism: uncultured Saprospiraceae bacterium (assembly GCA_964385385.1). Lineage (GTDB taxonomy): Bacteria > Bacteroidota > Bacteroidia > Bacteroidales > CAYLPA01 > CAYLPA01. Next base: position 4,508 of record CAYLPA010000157.1, read on the forward strand.
ACAAAATGTCTGTCATAATCGTCGCATGTTTCTGCATCAACGGCAGCAGTACCATCTGTAGTTAGTGGACCAGTCCAAAAGTCATTACCATTACTGCGATATCTCTGAGCAGCACACTTCAATTGTCCGTTAACATCAGTACCTGCCATCCACAAAGAAGCAGAGTACATTGATGTTTTTCTGGAACCTTTAGGTATTTCATATTCCGAAGCAATTTGAAGGTCCCACCACATATCACCACCGGTGTTAATTCTTGCCCTTACATTATTTATACTTAAATCTGTTGCGGCTGTAGCCGGCAAACAAGCTGTTGCGGCAACTCTATTACTTGAGTTGCTTGTCTTTTCATCTAAAAATTTTTCTGCTGACATATCGTTTGAAAAAAGTCCGCAGATTATTAAAAGTATTATGGAACGAATTATATTTTTCATAATAATTATTTATTAAAATTTATTTCTATTTATTTAAAAATTAAGTGAGATTCCTAAACGAATTCTTCTTGGCAAACTATAATTGCCAGGACTGTTAATTCTAATTTCATATAAATCTCTGAATGCTTGAGGGTCGTTATTTGATTCAATTTGATTCTGGTACTCTGCCGAAGCAAGGTATCCATCATCATCAGGGTTTCCTGTGTATCTATAAACACCCATAACATTTTTGGAATTTAATAGATTGAGAACTTGTAAATAGATGTTGACGAAAGTAACACTTTTGTTCTTTCCTTTTTCTTTTCCCCATTTAATACTGAAATTCTTATCAACTCTTGCATCAATTCTGAATTGCCAAGGTAATCTTGAACCGTTTATAGAGCCTTGAAGTAAAGAAGAACCTCCACCAAGAATAGCAGAAGTAACATTACTTTGTCTGCTATAAGGAGTTCCAGAACCACCATTAAATGTAATATTGAATCCTGCATTTTCTAACAAAGCAATGGTTTTAACTTTATTAGTTCCTTTAATTTTACGATTAATAACCGGTCCGTTATACTTTTTTCCTTCGTCAAAATGAAAATCAATAGTAGTTTTTAATTGGTGACGTTGGTCATAGCTATAAGGATTAAGAGTTCTCAGGTTAGGTTGTCCTGAAGTTACTAAATTAAGTCCCGATGTTGCAGATGAACCTGTGCCATCGGCAAATTGCATAGTATAACTTGCTTTCACCCAAACATTATTGCTTCTTCTTAAATCATAAGAGATAGTCATTCCTTTCACAGTACCGAAATCAATATTATTCCAAGAAATATATGAAACAGGATAAGCATCAGTATATCTGAAAGCTTGAACCATGTCTTTCATTTGACGGTAATAAGCAGAAAATTTAAGCGATGAAGAATTATTTAATTTCTGTTGGAATCCTAATTCATAATCAACAGTTTTTTCAGGTTTTAAATCAGGATTTGAAAGAGTTGATTGTCCAAGACTTTGAATATAATAATAACTTGTTGGATTTAAACGAGCACCTGTAGTAGGTCGCTTTGCTAATACATCATAATGGGCAAAGAATAATGCTTCATCAGAAATCGGGAATGAGAAAGATATTCTCGGCATATAAGTAATTTGAGGTTCAAAATCTTTAAAAGCTTTAGAACTTAATACGTTATCATCAGGGTCAACAAGATATGGAGCAATTCCTGAACTTCCTTCAAGTACTGTAGGGTCAGAAATTTCTGTTCCTTCTGAATTATACCAAACGTCTTCATATCTGTATCCTACTATTGAAGAAGGATTGTAAACATCATTAACATATACAATATAGTCGCTGCCCATATTTGAAGGATGAGTGCCAAATTCACTGGCATCAACTTCGCCAACTGTTTTAGCTTCAAATAACAAATAAGGGTCTTTTAAAACTTTTTGATTGGCATCATAACGGTCAACTCTTAAACCTATATTAAAAATCAAGTCCTTAAAAGCAAATTTATCCTGAATATAACCAGCCATATAAATAGGTTCAAAAGCAC
>CAYLPA010000158.1:0-6448 GCA_964385385.1 uncultured Saprospiraceae bacterium
TTAAATAAGTCTCTGCTTAAAAATCTACTTTATAATAAAATATCGGCAAAAATCCTAATTGGTATTCTTCTCTAACACCTGTATTACCACCAACATAAGCTAATTTAAAAATATTTTCTATCCCAAAAACATTAACAAGGTCAAGACCAATTTCATGAGTGAGTTTTTTGGTGTTTAATTTGTAATTAATTTTAATATCAACACGAAAATAATCTTTAAACTGCAAGGAATTTTTTAAGGTATCCTCATAAACTGCATATCCAACAATGTCGGAAGCAACCATATTAATAGGAGTGTATCTTTTTCCGCCGGCTACAGTAATTTTTCCACCAATTCCAAAAGATGTATTATTTTTCTTTCCCCAATAAAATTCTTTAGTTCCTAATGCGTTGACAATATAATTTCCATTAAAATCAGAATCATATTCAATTCCATTGCTACCGATATATTTTGATTCATAAAGTGAAGCTGAAATCATAAAAAAATATGTTTTACTAAAAAACTTTTCTATTGTTAATTCAACACCATAATTTTCTGCTGTTCCATCGTTTTCGAGTGATTGAGGAAAGAATCTATTCAAATCGTTACCCTGATTTAAGATTGAATATGATGATGATTGTATTTCAACAGGAACACTCGTTAGTTTTTGATAATACGTTTCCAAAATAAGTTTTAATGATTTTTTCATTGAATTTTTATATGATAAAACATAATGGGTGCTTTTCATAAAATCAAGATTTTTATTGTTTTCGGCATAAGTAGTATAAACAATGTTATTACTTGTAGTAACAGTTTTTGTTTTAGCAAAATAAATATATGTTGGAATCATTTGGCTATGCTGACCATATCCAAAACTAATTGACTGGTTTGGTTTAAACTTCCATTTTAATCCGGCTCTAGGCTCAACAGAATATTTTTCATTCATAGTTAAATATTGTCCATGAAGTCCTGCATTAAATGAAATTTTATCAGTTATATTAAACTTCCATTGGAAATAGGGTTGAATTAATATTGCGTTGCTCTTATGCTCAAGTCTGTTTTCCCAATGATAATTTGCAGTGTCCTCATTCAACAAGCTATCAGCAAAATTGAATTGATAATAATCAGTAACAAAACCTGTTTTGAAAGAATGTTGGCTATCTATTTTTCTGTTAACATAAAATGCAGCCGAATATTTCGTCTGATTAAAATCATAACCTAATTTGTTGTACATAGTATCAACAACAAAAATTCCAGTGTTATCAATATGTCTCGTAAACTTCTCATGGTAATTATTTGTATTTTCATAAGAAGCTGAAATTGTAGCTTTAATATAAGTTTTTGGATTTAGAGATTTGATATAATTTGCTCCAACAACTCCCATACTTGATTTAAAGTGTTCGTCAACATCATCATTTCCATAAATTTCAACATCATCAGGGTCAGTCTTAGGACTTTGAAGCATGTCAATTTCACTTTTCCCACCAATTCCAAATATTGAAATATTTGCTGAATTTTTCAAAGGGAAATTCAATTTAAAAGACAAATCCTGGTATTTTGGTACAGCATCAGTTCCAATAGTGATTCCTAAAGAATGAAATATTGCCAAAGTAGAATAGCGGTATGAAACAAGATAGGAAGCTTTGCTATTTTCAGAAATTGGACCTTCGGCCATAAGCTCGGTACCAAGAAATCCCCACAGTCCTGAAAATTCATGTTTTTCATTATTTCCATTTCTCATTTTTAGGTCAAAAACTCCGGCAATAACATTTCCATATTCGGCAGGAAAGGCAGCAGACATAAACACAGAATTTGACAAAACTTTGTTATTCAAAATACCAACAGGTCCGCCTGTATATCCGGGAACATTAAAATGATTTGGATTCGGAATGTTAACACCTTCAAGTCGCCAAAGTATTCCCATAGGAGAATTTCCACGAACAATAATATCGTTGCTTGAATCATCGGCTCCGTTAACTCCTGCGTAGTTTGAAGCCATACGAGCAGGATCTCCCCTACTTCCTGCATATCGGTCGGTTTCTTCAACAGAAAAAGTTTTTGCACTAACAACTGCTATTTTGTTTAAAGAATATTCTTCTTTTGATGAAGTAATTTCAACACCCTTCATCGAAATAACAGATTCTTCCATTTCAAGGTCAATAATAACTTCTTTTCCCGAATTAACTATTACATTGGGGATTACTTGTTTTTGATATCCAATGTATGTAAAAATTAGTGTATATCTTCCTAAAGGAATATTTTCGATTCTATAATATCCATCCAAATTGGTTGTTGCACCTCCAATAAGATTTGAATCTTTATAAACTGCTACATTTGCTCCAACCAAAGTCATCTGAGAATCTTTGTCTTTAACAACTCCTCTAATTATTTGTGAAAATTTTTCAGCTTGAGAATTTTGCACAAGCATAAAGGTTAAAAGCAAAAAAAATAATTTCCTTTTCTTCATTATCATTCATTTTGTTAATAAACTTCTGCTTCTTTCTATTTTAAAAAATCGCCGGATAAAAGTAATAATTATTTTATTAAACATAACAAGACACCCTCAACTATTTGATTACTTTACTTTTAAGTAAATAATTTATTAATGCTAAAAAATAGTTTTGAGAAATTTTTGTCTCTTCAGCTATCCGGTTCTAGAAAGTTTCTTAAGAAAATCCATATTTATAATTTCAATAGTTTTCCCTTCAATAATAATAATTTTGTCTTTACGAAATTCTGACAAAATCCTTATTACGTTTTCTGTTGTCATATTTATTAATTCTCCTATTTCTCTCCTAGAAAGTGGTAATTCAAATCTGTTATTCTTATAGATACTTTCTGAAAAATATAAAAAAATGTAAGCAATTCTACCTCTTAATTGTTTATTGTTAATTACAAATCTTGTTTTAATAATATTATTATAGGACTCACTCATTTTTTCAAGGATTGATATGCTAAATTCTCCATTATCAATAACAAGTTTTTTAAGAAAATCCAGTTTAATTGAGCAGATTGTAGATTCTTCTATTGCTGTAATTGAAAATTCATATTCTGATTTGTAGAACACAGATAGCAAACTTATAAAATCATTGGGTTGAGCAATATTAATAATATGTGTTTTATTGTTTGTTCCAATTTTGTGAAGTTTAACCAGCCCTTTTTTTAAATAAAAAAATTCATTAACTATTTCTCCTTCTTCTATAATTGTTTCTCCTTTGGCAAAGATTTTTCCAGTTTTGTTTGAATTAAGTAAATTAAACTCATCCTCTGTTAGGCTATCAAAAACCATAGACCTGAACTCACAATCCTTACAGTTAGTATCAAATTTTATTTTTTCCATTTACTTAAGGGGACTTCTAATATTTCAGTCAAAAAATCTTTATATGATATATATCATATATAATAATTTGCATGTGTGTATGTTTATGTGTTAAATTTGCAAAACATTAATAATAAAAAAAATATGTAACTTTATTATAATAAATTAAAAAAAAATATGTAATTTTATTATAATAAATAATAATACAAATGTAAGAAAATTCAATTAAAATATAATATAATGAAAAAACTATTAATTCTAGGAGCAGGTACAGGTGGAACAATAATGGCAAACAAAATGCGAAAAACTCTTGATAGAGCCGAATGGGAAATAACAATTGTTGATCAGGAAAAAAACCATTATTATCAACCGGGATTTTTATTCGTACCTTTTGGGATGTACACAAAAAATGATGTAATAAAGCCAAAAAACGATTTTATTCCTGTAGGAGTAAATTTGATTTATCAGGAAATCCACAAAACCGAAGGAGAAAAAAATCAAGTTCTTTTGAAAGACGGAACAATTCTGAAATATGATTATTTAATTATTGCTACAGGAACTCAAATCGTACCGGAAGAAACCCCTGGATTAACAGATAAATTGTGGCATAAAGAAATTTTCGATTTCTACACAATTGAGGGAGCAACAGCTCTAGCAAGTTTCTTTAAAACCTGGAAAGGTGGAAACATGGTTTTAAACATTGCCGAAAATCCAATTAAATGTCCTGTAGCTCCTCTTGAATTTGTAATGTTTGCCGATGCATTTTTTGTAGAAAGAGGAATGCGTGATAAAGTAAATATTACATACGTAACACCAATGTCAGGTGCTTTTACAAAACCAAGAGCATCAAGAATACTTGGTAATTTACTAAAAGAAAAAAACATAAACATCATACCTGATTTTTATATAGAAAAAGTTGATAATGAAAATAAAAAAATCATTTCATATGATGAGGCAGAAGTTCCTTTTGACGTATTGATATCAATACCGGTTCACATGGGTAGCGATATGATTGGAAGAAGTGAAATGGGTGATGATTTGAATTTTGTTAAAACAGATAAATTCACATTACGTTCCCAACAATTTGAAAACATTTTTGTTTTAGGTGATGCATCAAACATTCCTACAAGTAAAGCGGGTTCGGTAGTTCACTTCTCAGCTGATATAGTTCACGAAAATCTGATTTGTGCTATTGAAGGCAGAGAGCTTTCGGGAAAATTTGACGGTCATTCAAATTGTTATATAGAAACCGGACACGGCAAAGGAGCTTTAATTGATTTTAATTATGAAACTGAACCGCTACCAGGACATTTTCCATTCCCTGGTCTTGGACCTTTCGGTTTATTAAAAGAAACCAGGATGAATCATTATGGAAAACTTTTATTCCGATGGATTTATTGGCATATTTTATTGAAAGGTAAAGAAATGCCTATTGATTCAAAAATGACTATGGCTGGTAAATGTAAAACTTGTTAAATATTAGAAACCATGTCTAAAGAAGTTACAAATACACAACTAAATGATATTAACCGGAAACTTGACCTGGTTATTGAACATGTCATTCAGCAAAAGCAAAAACAACAGGTTCTTGAAGACCTTGTAGATGATTTGTCAATTATCGGCAAAGACGTTGTCCAAAATTCGGTAATTCAGTTAGACAAAGCCGGAGTTGAAGTTGATTCGGAAGCAATATTAAATCTTTTATTTAAACTGATTAGAAATATTGATGTTATAAATGAAACTTTCGATACTTTGATTAGTTTTAACGACTTGATTAAAGATATAGGACCTATAGTTAGTCAGGTTGGACTGGACTCTATAAGAAAACTTAATGAACTTGACGAAAAAGGTTATATCAGTTTCATAAAAGAAATTTATAAAATTACAGATAATATTGTTGCTAATTTTTCAGCCGAAGATGTTAAAAATCTGTCAGAAAACATAGTGCCAATTATAAATACAGTTAAAAACCTAACTCAGCCTGAAATTTTATCGGTAGCAAATAATGCTGTTTCTGTTTATAAAAACATTGACGCTAATAAAATTCCTAAATACTCTCTCTGGAAAGTTTTTAAAGATTTTAAAAGCCCAGAAATAATGAAGACATTAGGTTTTACATTAACATTCTTAAAGAATATGAATAAAGAAAACAAGAAATAAAAATTATATATAAACTTAAAAACATAAGAAAATGGAACAAAAAAATTATGCAGGAATTGCAATAGAAATAAATGAAGAAGGATATATGGTTAATATGGACCAATGGAATAAAGATGTTGCAGTCGAATTAGCAAAAGAAGAAGATATTGAGCTAACAGACAAACATTATGATATTCTTGAATATATCAGAAACAAAGTAAAAAGTGGAGATACTCTAACTATTAGAGCAATTGGAAAATCAGGAATAGTTGACATTAAAGGATTCTATACTTTATTTCCAGGCGGACCACTAAAAAAAGCAACAAAAATTGCAGGTGTTTCCAAACCTTCAAGTTGTGTATAAATTCAATTTATTTAATTAATTAAAAAAAAAAAGTTATGGCAAAAAAAGAAGAACACCCACTAAAAAAAGTCTGTATTATATGTGCAAAAGGTTCTATTGAAGATGTTTACGCAACACTTGTTATGGCAAATGGTGCTGTGATGGAAGGAATAGAAACAAATTTATTTTTCACATTTTTCGGGCTTGATGCAATTACAAAAAAGCAAATGAAAAAACTACATACAGCAACAGTCGGGAACCCAGCTATGAGAATGCCCGGAGGATTACCTTTTCCTACTGTTCTTGGATTGATTCCCGGTGTTGAAGCTGGTGTTTCGGCAATGATGAAAAGCCAAATGGATAAATTAGATATACCTCCTGTTGATGAGTTTCTTGAAATGATTACTGCCGGTGGTGGAGAAATTTATGCTTGTAAATTGGCAATGGATATGTTCAAACTTAAAAAAGAAGACTTATCTGAACATGTTAAAGATGTCCTTACAGTTGGACAGTTTTATGAATTATCAGGTGGAGAAAATACTCAGATAATTTTCACATAGGATTAAACATTAATTTAATCCAAAAGAGACGACAGAGGTCGTATATTAACCTAAATTTTCTACGTTTAATTTTAAAAGGCAACCAATTGGTTGCCTTTTTTTTTATAA
>CAYLPA010000159.1:0-6347 GCA_964385385.1 uncultured Saprospiraceae bacterium
ATATTGTTTATTTATTTTATAATCCATTTTTTTTGCGAAACATCATAGGGACATTTTCTTTGCCGGGAACTCCAATTTCAACAAGTTTCCAATCTTTTTCATATTCCTTAATTTTGTGTTTAATTATTTTAACCCTATCGCAATTAGGGGGATTACATTCTTCAAGGCTAACAAGCTCAACTCTGTATTTTAGAGTTTTTTTTCGTCCATTAATTTTAACATCAATTTCAATGTTTTGTTCGGTTTCAATTTCCGGAACTACTATAATAATTTCTCTCATTTTGGTTCCTGTTTTAATAATTTAATTACTCTGATTTTAGCGAATCTATGGGATTTTGCTTAGTTACTTTATATGATTTAATTATTGTTATTGTAATTGCATAAATTATTATTATTATCCCTGCTAATAGAAATATCCACAAATTTATGGGTATTCGACTTGAAAAATTTTCGAGCCATTTGTCTAATCCAAAATATGCTAATGGCCATCCAATAAGAATTGAAATTCCTACTAATCCGGCAAATTCTTTTGTCAGAAGTGTTACTATCCTTTGGGAGGAAGCTCCTAAAATTTTTCTAATTCCAATTTCCTTAGTTCGTTGTTCAGCCATAAATGAAACAAGACCAAATAATCCAAGACCTGCTACAAAGATTATTAGTATAGTTAAAATTGCAGCGAGTTTTCCTAAGTTTTCTTCTTCATTGTAAAGCTTATTTAAATCTTCGCAAAGAAGATAATGTTCAAAAGGTCTTGCTTCGACATAGGATTTCCATTTGTTTTCAAGGAAAGGAACTACCTGCTCATAACTTCCCGGCAGGATTCTAACAAAAATATATTTAGTGTACATAAAAATTTCATTGTCATTTTCTTTAAGATTCAATACTAATGGTGTTTTATCATTGTGTTGTGATTTAGCATAGAAATCTTTAAAAACACCTATAACTTTTTCTTTACCATTTAGTGAGTGGAATTTTTTACCAATAGCATTTTCGTTTGTATTCCATCCTAATTGTTTAACCATTGCTTCATTAATAAGAATGGAATATTTTTTATCAGTTTCTAAATCTTTATCATATCCTCTCCCTGCTAATATTTCGATATCAAAAGTTTTGATGAAATCGTCTCTAATAACCAAACTTGGATAGAATTGAATTTCGTCAGCGGGGAAACCTTCGGGTTTAAATTCATGAGTATTATGGTCTTCACCTGTTTTGTAATCAGCCGCAGTTACATATTCAATATTTGGATTTTGTAATAACTCCTTTTTAAAAGAATCATATTTATTAACAACAGAGGAATGTCCTGTTGGAATTACTATAATATTATCTTTATTGAAACCAATATCAGCATTACGTAAATGATTCAATTGAAGAAAAGTTGTTATTGTCCAGATTATTAAAATAACAGAAATTGTAAATTGCAGAATCACCAGTGCTTTTCGAGGAATTGTAGCAAAAACTCTTGTTCTTCGAATACCTTTAAAAATATTAACTGGATGAAATGATGACAAATAGAAAGCAGGATACACTCCTGAAAGTATCCCAACAAAAAATCCAAATACAATTATTGAAAACAAGAACTTGGGTTGTAGAAGTGTAGTTGTAGATAAATTTTTATCTGTAAAGGAATTAAATCCCGGTATAATCAATTCAATAATCATTAAAGAAATTATAATTGCAATGTATGTAATAACTATTGCTTCGCTTATAAACTGTACTATTAATTGTCTCCTGCAAGCTCCAAATACTTTTTTTACTCCAATTTCTTTTGCTCGTTTTGAAGATAAAGCGGTTGCAATATTCATAAAGTTAATGCAAGCAATTATTAGGATGAAGAAAGCAATAGCAGTAAGAATTCTAACATAACCAATTCTTCCGTTTGGTTCAATTTCATAGTCGAGGTCAGATTTAAGATGAATATCTGTTAGCTTTTGCAAGTAGAGAGAAATATTATCTTTTTCTGCATCATAGAAGTATTTATTAATAAAATCCGGGAGTTTATCGTTAAGCAAATCCGGAGAAATTTCATCTTCAAGAAGAATGTAAGTCCAGAAAGGATTCCAAACCCATGTTTTAGGCCATTTTCCACCAAATTGAGATTTAAGTGATGAAAAGCTTGCCAGAAAATCATAATGAAAATGGGATTGGTTTTTTGTGTCTTCAATTACTCCGGTTACAGTATAGTTTAAACACTTATTTTCGTTTAGACACAAAACTTTTCCAATAGGATTTTGATTTCCAAAATATCTTTCAGCAGTTGATCTTGTGATAACTACTGTATAAGGTTTTGATAGAGCAGTTTTTGGATTCCCTAGAATAAATGGAATGTCGAAAACATTAAAAACTGTTGAATCAACAAAAAAGAATTTTTTTTCTTTGAATTTTTTTTCACCGGATTCTATAAAATATTCTGAACTCCATTGATTGAAAAACCGAACTGCTGATTTAACTATGCCGGGATATTCCATAACTAAAGTTGGACCAAGATGTATCGGGCTACTTGAAGAACGTTCACCAACGCCACTGAAATTATAAACATTTACAACACGATAAATGTTATTGGCATTTTTGTGGTGCCTGTCATATCTCAATTCGTCAAGAACGTAAAGCATTATTATTATAAAGCAAGAAATACCAATGGCTAAACCAGCAATATTTATTATAGAATAAGTTTTGTGCTTTACAAGATTACGAATCGCTATTTTTATATAATTTTTAAGCATAAAATTTTAATTTTTTGTTAATCCTTAACGCTTCTTGATGTTGGACACTGAGCTGCCTGTCTTGAGCTTGTCGAAAAGGAGTCGAATGTCGATACCAACAGCCAATAGCTAACAGCCAATAACCAACTCACAATTCAATTTCTTTAATAACTTTTTTTGCTCTTATATCTTCATTAATAATTTGTCCATCGAATAATCTGATTATTCTTTGCCCATATTCTGCATCCCTTAGTGAGTGTGTTACAATTATTACAGTTGTTCCATTTTTATTTAATTCAGAAATTAATTCCATAACTTCTTCGCCATGCGAAGAGTCGAGATTTCCTGTTGGTTCGTCTGCAAGAATAATATGGGGTTTTGCAATTACTGCCCTTGCAACTGCAACTCTTTGTTGTTGTCCACCTGATAGCTGAAGAGGAAAATGCTTTTTTCTATGCATTATTTGCATTTGCTCCAGCACTTCTTCAACTCTTTTTTTCCTTTCTTTTGAACTATAACCAAGATACACAAGAGGTAGTTCGATATTTTCGAAAACACTTAATTCATCAATAAGGTTGAAATTCTGAAAAACAAATCCTATATTTTCTTTTCGCATTCTTGCTCTTTGTCTTTCAGTAAAGCCTGAAACATTTTTATTTAGAAAATAATATTCGCCATCTGATAAATTATCAAGCATTCCAAGGATGTTTAGCAATGTAGATTTGCCGCAACCTGATGGACCCATTATTGAAACAAATTCTCCTTTATTAATTTCTAATGAGACTTTGTTTAATGCTGTGGTTTCAACTTCGAGAGTTCTGAAAATTTTTGTTAAGTCAACAGTTTTTATCATGATAGGTTTTTTGTTTTTCTCTTTTACGACTATTAATTCATTAATAACTTTAGGCACTCCAAGTACTCCAAACTTTAGGCACTCTAAGTACTTTAGGCACTCCATATTATTTAAATATCAAAATATCTTTTTCGCCAAAGTTTTTATAGGACGAAATTATGACTTTTTCTCCTTTTTCCAAACCTTTAAGTACTTCATAATATTTTGTGTTTTGGCGTCCAATTTTTATTTTTCTTTTTTCGGCAGATTTTTCTAAAGTGTCAATCACATAAATCCAGTTTCCACCGCTTTCTTGAAAGAATGCGCCTCTTTTAATAATTATTGCATTTGTTGGGCTACTAAATTTCAACCGAACTTGAATTGTTTGTCCTCTTTTAATTTCATTGGGAGTTTTATCAGAGAAAACAAAATCAACCTGAAATGCTCCGTTTGTAACTTGTGTGTATATCTTACTAATTTCTAAGTCATATATTTTTTCTAAAAAATCAATTTCGGCTGACTGACCAACAAAAACCCTTGTGATATATCTTTCATCAATTTCGGCTCTAAGTTTGAATCCGTCTAAAACATCAATTTGTCCAAGATTTTGACCCTTGCTTTTTGTTTCACCAATTTCTGCAATGAAAGATGAAAGTTTACCGGAAATAGGAGCTTTAACAAATAAGTTTCCAAGAATTATTTTAAGCATTTCAAGGTTGTTATCCATTCTTGCTATTGAAGAATTTATCTGTCCGATTTGCTTTGCTCTTGAAAAAGAATCAAGTTTTTGCATTTTCTTAGCGATATTCAACTTAGCTTTATAAAAATTTATATCTCTCGAAGCTATTTCGAATTCTTCCAAAGAAATAACTTTTTTGTTATATAATTCTTTTTTTCTTTTAAAATCTATTGATGCTTTATCGAGCATATAGTCTAAATCAGCAATTTCATCTTCCCTTGTAAACTCGCTTCTTTGAATTCCCAATTTGCTGTTTTGTAAATTATTTATCACATCAAAAGTTTGTGATTCGCGATTCATATAATCAAGTTCTACATTTGCATTTGATAGTTTCAAGATGGTGTCGCCTTTTTTAAGTATTGCACCATCTTCAACAAATATTTTCTCAACAGTACCTCCCTGAATTGCATCAATAAAAATTGTTCTTTTAGGATGAACAATACCATCAACCGGAATAAATTCCTGAAATTTATCTTTTATTACATTTGAAGTTGTAATGTGGGAAATTTCAACATTCAATCTGCTTCTGGATTCTTTGAGAAAAAGTAAAAATACTAAGAAAAAAAGGAATAAACCGGCAACTATAAGTTTTGCAAACAACTTAAAAGTCCACTTCTTTTTCTCAATTATCCTATCCATGAAAATTAATTTAACAAGATTTAACGAATACTATGCCATCGAACGTAGCTTATTATAAAACAGTGTTATATAATGATATTTTGCATATATAAAATTTAATTTGTACGATATCGAGCATTTTTTTGTACATTTACGTACAATTAATATTATTTTAGCTGAAAAAATAAATAATGGATAAAATTAATGCAAAAATTTTAATCGTTGATGACGATAAGGATGTTTTAGTAGCTGCAAGATTGTTGTTAAAGCAATACTTTTCTATAGTTCATTCTGAAAAATCGCCGGTAAACATTCCTGATTTACTATCTAATGAAAGCTATGACGTGATTTTGTTGGATATGAATTTCTCGAAAGAAGCTACAAGTGGAAAAGAAGGTTTTCATTGGCTTAATAAAATTCTTGAAATTGACCCTGCAGCAGTTGTTATTTTTATTACCGGATATGGCGATATAGAATTAGCGGTTCAGGGAATTAAAGAAGGAGCAAGTAATTTTATCCTTAAACCATGGGAAAATAAAAAACTTATAGCAACTATTGAGGCAAATTTGCAACTCAGGCAATCGAAAGTAGAATTAGAAAATCTTAGAAACAAAAACAAAGTTCTTTTATCCGATAACGATAAACAATACCATAATTTAATTAGTCAGTCTGCTAATATGCAAAAAGTTTTGACAACAGTTCAGAAAGTTGCTAAAACAGATGCAAACATTATGATTCTTGGCGAAAATGGAACAGGAAAAGAACTAATTGCAAGGGCTGTCCACAGAGCATCGAATCGTGCTAACGAAGTTTTTATTAATGTTGACCTTGGAGCTATTAGCGAAAGTCTTTTCGAAAGTGAGCTTTTTGGATATAAAAAAGGTGCTTTTACAGATGCTAAAGAAGATAGAGCCGGAAGATTTGAAACAGCAAACAAAGGTTCGATTTTTCTTGATGAAATTGGAAATCTATCTGTAGCCCTTCAGTCGAAGTTGCTAAGTGTATTGCAAAACAAAAAAGTAACTAGAATTGGTTCCAATAAAGAAATTCCGATTGATGTAAGATTGATTTTTGCTACAAATATGCCTCTTTATCAAATGGTGAAAGAAAAAAAATTCAGACAGGATTTGTTATATCGAATTAATACGGTTGAACTGCAATTGCCACCATTGAGAGATAGGGTAGAGGATATAAATTTGCTTGTTGAGTATTATTTAAATATTTATTGTAAAAAGTACAAAATGCCAATCAAAAGGTTGCATGCAAATACTTTAAAACGTTTGGAAAAACATAATTGGCCCGGAAATATTCGTGAATTGCAACATGCTGTTGAAAGAGCTGTAATTCTTAGTGAATCCAATGTGTTGCAACCACATGATTTTTTCCTTTCACAAAGTGATGGTCAAACAGATGAAATTGCAACTTCTAATATGAATCTTGAGTATTCGGAAAAAGT
>CAYLPA010000160.1:0-6259 GCA_964385385.1 uncultured Saprospiraceae bacterium
GAAGGGTTTAGTTTCAAATCCTTGTAGGGATTAGTAATTAGTTAATACCTAACAGGTTTTAAAAAGCTGTTAGGTATCTCAGAATTTATATTTCTCAAATTTTTTCATTTTTCCGAGTTTTTTTATTATATTACAGAATTACTTTTTTCGATGATGAGTTATTTACAGAAATTATTTGTTTTGTTCAAAAATTTCTAAAAATATATAATTGATACAACAGCCTAAAATTAGGTGATACAAAAAATTGTTAATAAGTTGTTTAAAAGTAATTGAATTTATAGGGTAACCTTTTTGCTTTTTATGCAATATATTAAAGAAGAGATAAATGTTTTTTAACAAGATGTTTAAAAAACTTCAGAAATTAAATTAATTATTAACCAAAATCTTAAAAGATGAGAAGAAAAAAATCAATGCAAAGCGGGAAATTACCCACTCCCTATTCAAGAAGCAGGGTTTTAGGACTTTTTACAGCAATTGTATTAATTCTGTTTTCAACCGCAGAGTTGTTTAGCCAAAGTACCTGTAGTACGGCGGTAACAATGAAAATGGATTCTCAACAGGATTGTAACATCACAGGAACTGAATATTGGATTCAGTTCACCGCAACAACAAGTACAGCACATATTTTAATTACTCAACCGCAAAGTAGTCCGGTTGCTACCTTAACTCAAATGAGTTTATACGAAAATTCATGTAACGATCTGAATTTACTTGAATCGACTAACATTGCACAGGAAGACTCATCAATCAATGTTGATGATTTAAACGCTCATCAAAACTATTATATTAAAATAGAACAATCTCAGGCAGTAAGTGGATATTTTGGTCTTTTATTAGCCGGACCATTAACAGCAAATGTTCCATTAAGTTGTCCGCCGCCTTATTGTAATTTAGTGCCAAATGGATATTTCGTTGAAAGTAATATTAACAATAACCTTATGTCTTATTGGAACATTTATCCCAATATACCCTATTTACCAATATACACTTATCCATTTAGTACACAAATAACTCCATACTCTAATGTTTGTGGATGGGGTTGTGGAGGTTATTATTTAAATTCTCCACAACTAAAAAGAGAAGGCACACCAGGAAACTACAACTATTATTTATATATGTGGATGAATCCTCCTAATGGATATGAAAGTGTTTATAGCATAATAAACAACGGACAAACTATGAATACAGGAGATTATGTTCTGAAATTTAAATATCGTTCTACTGATTATGTTAATGGTATTGAATTTGGATTATTAAATGTTCCTTATACTCCATCAACTCCAAATCCATTTATAATAACAAATTATTCAATAACAACAACAGCAAATTGGCAACAAGTAAATATTCCTTTTACAATTACTGCCGGGCAAGCAAACTTAAATTATCTATATATACGACCTGACGGGGGCAGTTATGGAAACTATTCTGTCATATTTATTGATGATGTTGAAATTGTTCCTTTTGAAATGACTGTAAATCAAAATCCTATTTGTCAGGGTGAAGAAGTGTCTATTGATGTTTTTACTTGTGATGAGAATGATCAGTACATGATTGGTAATTATCAATGGGCTGCAAGTCCCTCTGATGCATCTTTAACTAATCATCCAATTTATGGTGATCAGACTAATAATCAATCCATTTATGTTACACCAAATGTTACTACAACTTATACGGTAACAATTACTGATAATAGTAGTAATAGTTTTATTAATAGCACTGTTGTAACTGTTTATCCAACACCTGATGTACCCGATATATCTTTGCCTACAAATAATACTTGTTCAGGAACTGTTAAATATACGATTACAAATTATAACGGAGCTTACAATTATTCATGTATAATAAATGGAACTTCTTATAATATTCAAGTAAATGGAAATGGAGAGTTTGATATTGACTGGTCAGGCGCACCTGCTTTAATAGATAATAGAGCAAAGGTTGAAATTACAGCAGAAATACCAAGTTCCGGATGTTCGAACACAACAGAATTTGATGTTTTTGGTTGTTGTACAGGAAATTATGATGAAGAATGGTCAGATGATATTTTGAATAGTGATGCTATCTTTGATAACATAACAATTGGAATTAATGGTGTCCTTAGAATTCAAGGTAACAGTACGATACAAATAACTAATTGCCAAAGCATATATTTTGGTGGAGATGCAAAAATAATCATTGAATCAGGTTCGCATTTAATTCTTGAAGGAAATACTTTGCAATCATGCGATGGTTTAAATATGTGGGATGGCATATATATTGAAGATGTTAATGCCTCACTTTTTGCAAACATTAATAATATTTACGATGCAAAAAATGCGGTTGTTTCGCAAAATGGTGGAGTTTACCATATTGAAATCAACACATTTGACCTTTGTTATAAAGGAATTGTTGTTGAAGCATTTAATGGAGACCATCAGGGATATTGTGTAACAAATACTTTTTCATGTTCAAGCCAAATTAATTTATATCCTCATTCCGGAGAAATAACTCAATACGGTGTTGAGGTTAATGATGTTATTAAATCAACATCATCTGGTCATATCGATATTGGTGATGAAAGTGACCCAAATTTTATAAATATTTTTGAACAACTTAGTACTGGTATTTATAGCAATAACAGTGATATTAGAATCGTTAACAATGAGTTTAATGATTTAGGAATGGGGATTTATGCTACTGGAAATGAAAACACTCCCATAGCTAATTTGGCAAGAGAAATTATTATTGGAGGAAATAGCAGCAGCCATACCAATTATTTGAATGAATGTTTAAATGCCATTGATATTCAGAAAAAAACACATGTTCAAATATATCAGAACGAAATAAATGGTTCATATGCTGCAATTCAAGTGTTTAATAACAAATATGCAGATATCAATATTGTGGATAATATAATTGAATACACGACAAATAATGGTATTCATGTTACTAATGTTCTTTCAGATGTTTATATTTTTCACAACACTATTAACTGGACTAGCAATACAGATATTATGTTCGGTATTTGGATGGCAGGAAATAAATATACGATACTTCCATCAGGGGATTATCCAATAACAAATATTTGCCAAAATAAAATTAAAAAACCAATGCTTGGGATTTATGCATCTGATGCATCAATACTCACATGTGTTGACAATGAAATAGAAATAACTACGAATCCTTCAGCAGCTTTTGCTCATGGTATGATGATTAATAATAATCATTACGCAAAAATTCACTATAATAATGTTAATTATGGAAGTACTCCAACAGCAAATGACGTTAGCCGTCTCTTTGGAATATGGTTTGATGATAATCCCGATATTTCTGTTAGAGAAAATCATATTTTCAATACAGGAAGAGCTTTGAGATTTGATAACGATAACTCAAATGGCGAAATTTCATGTAACGAAATGAACGGAAATTACCATGGTGTTAACCTTAACAATGCTACAATAGGGGAATATGACGGTGGAAGTTCTTACGAAATTGGTCAGACTAATTCTCCTCATGATAACACATGGACAACTAATAACCTTAGAGTTTATGGTACTACTGCGGCGGTAAATCATATCTGGTATTGGGATAATAGTGGTGGAAGTTATAATCCTAACCCTATTAATATAAATCCACCGCCTACCTATAGCTTTACAACACAATCCACAACCAGCAGTAACTATTGCCAAAATAATACTCCAAGTGGATGTAATTATTCACCTCCTGCTCCTTTAATGGCTCCTTCTCCTCCTTCCTCAATTGATAGAGAAAAAGCCATAGGTTATGCTGTTAGCTTATTGTATCCTTCAACTTCGTCACTAAGCAGCTCTACTAATATACAAAACCAGCTTTATTCAAACTCAGCAAATTACTATTTAGTAAAGCATACGTTTAACCGCATTAAAGAAAAACCTGTATATTTATCGCTTGGAAATCCAAATGATGCAAAATACCAGCAGTTTTATAATTATGTTGAGCAAAGCAATATAGGCAAATTCTGGAATGTGAAGAACTATATTTTACATGATAATTTTAATTCAGCTTCTTCTGTATTAAATAGCATTATCCCCCAAAACTTGCAGGAAACCACAAGTAAAACTGTGTATGAAATATATTTAAAATATTGGGCAAAGGAAATATTTGAAATGAGTTCACAGGATTCCGTAATTTTGAACTATGAAGCTCATGAAAACCCGATTTATGCCGGCGAAGATGTATATCTTGCAAGAAATATGCTGGGTCTTTATCTTGTTAATCTTCCTGCAAGTTTCAATAGCAGAATTGCAGGTACAAAAGCATTTGTTAGCGATATTAATGTATATCCTAACCCTGCCAAGACTCAAATAACATTAGAATTCAAAAACGAAGTATCAGCAGGAAGTCGTTTTGTATTATATTCGCTTGAAGGAAAAATGTTAATTGATAAACAATTAGATGCCGGAGAAAAAATATTTGAAATTAACATTTCAATGTTAGAAAACGGTGTGTATTTCTATAATATTATTAATAATAATTGTAAAGGCAAAAACAATAAATTGGTAATAATGAAGTAATTTATAATTTAGTCAGAAGACCGAAGATTATTTCGGTCTTCTGATTTTATTTTTAAACTAAATCAATAATTATAATTATATTTACAAATCAAAAAACATTAATAAATGTTCAATAATAAATATTCAATAATTAAGCTTGTAATAAAGAAAAAAATTTCTTTTCTTGTTTTATTATTGAATCTTTTTATGTCTTCTGGTATTTATAGCCAAAACCTTGTTCCTAATGGTAGTTTTGAAAGCATAAAAAAATGCAACTATGTTTTTGGGCAATTGGATACAGTAATGAATAATTGGACTGATACAAAATATGGGGCTGCTGGAACAGTTGACACATATAATAAATGTTATTTTCATCCTCTATATCCTTCAACTAGCTTGAGTATTCCATTAAATATTTCAGGATTTCAATATCCAAAATCTGGAAATGGATATACTGGATTATATACAGGATTACGACCTGCATCAGTAATGAATCGACCAGATACAATTTCATCTGCTTATAGTGAGGTTATGGGAGTAAAATTAAATCAACCATTGAATTATGGAAATCAATATAAAGTAAGGTTATATGTTAGTTTAGTGGATTCATGCTTATTTGGAGGAGATGGCTTGGGCATATACATTAGCAGTGATACTATGATTCCTAATCCATATACTTATGCAAATATTAATGCACAAATAAGACAAAACGGTCATGGAGCAATTATAGATACCACAAACTGGACTGCTATTACTGACACCTTTACAGCAAATGGAGGAGAACAATATATCTTTATTGGTTCTTTTACGGCAGATTCAGCAATCAATAAATTACATAATAGCGGATATCCCGGACCTGTACCTCAATTTTCTCCACCATTCATTTTGGATTTCATTTATTACTACGTTGATGATTTAGCAATTTGGCGTGCAGATAGCATTCCTCCCACTTCCAATGCCGGAGCGGATACAACAATTTGCCTTGGTGGTAAAGCAATATTGGGCAAGCATAATTATGGAGATTATTATTATGAGTGGTTTACAAAAGATTCAGTATTTAATAATTATTCCGGTTTACTGCAAAATGGTTTTATGAAATATAGTAATTGCCTTAGTCTTATTGGAGATTCCGGCTTTATAAGTGTTTCACCAAATAAAACAACAACCTATTATTGCCTTGCAACAGATTTTACTTTTGAGAAAACTTTGGATAGTGTTACGGTTTATGTAGTTGATTGCGGTCAAAACGATACAACAGTTTGTATAGAACAGACATTTATTATGGGAAATACAAATAATCCTAACTGGAATTATAAATGGTCACCACCAACTTTCTTAAATTACGATACTATTGGTCAACCACAATGCTCACCAACAAACGATATCTCTTATTCTTTAATTATAATAAACTCAAATAATGATACTGTAAGTTTAGATACAGTTAATATTTTTGTTGTAAACTGCTACTCCGCCGAAGCAGGATTAGACACAACACTCTGTCTTGGCGACAGCATACAGCTTGGCTCACATAATAAATCAAGTTGCACTTATGTTTGGTGGCCCAATCAATGGCTTTCGGATACATCCAATGGAATGCCTTTTGCCAAACCTGATACTTTAATTAAATACTTTTTGCAGGTGATTGATACGTTGGGAAATATTTCGGTTGATAGTATTGTGATTGGGATTATTAATTGTGATACGGTTGGAATTGACGCTTCGACTCCGCTCAGCGTCCGGAGAATTAG
>CAYLPA010000161.1:0-6216 GCA_964385385.1 uncultured Saprospiraceae bacterium
TATTACTCATTGATGCACCCCTTTATTAAGAATTAAATTTATTTTGTTGTTTTACTGAAAGTTATGTTTTAGGGTGGTAAAAAGTGTCGAAAACAGAAGAGACTGTATTTTATATAGTGCAGCCTCTGCAGCTTTTATAAATACAGGCATAGTTGGAGCACCTGTAAGTAAAGGATGAGTTCCAATTTGGAATGAAATAAGTTCATAAATAGTTAGTCTTTTCTGAATAGCAAGACCAATAGTATTAATAATTTCGCCTGCAGATTCACCACCCCAAACTTCACCACCTAAAATTGAACCGTCTGATGGAGAAACAAATAATTTAACAGTTAATGGAGATGAATCATCTATTGAACCTGGATGACGGTCAAAAGCGCTAAACTTGGATGTTATAAAATCAATATTAGATGGAGATGCACTTTTTTCATTTACTCCTGCAGCTGCCATTGCTAATCCATTAATTCTGGTAGAAAAAATACCAATTGTTCCGTTAAAGCTATTTTTAATTTTTATTCCAAACAAATTGTAACCTAAAACACGAGCCTCAGCAGTAGCTGTAGATGCTAACATAATACTATCACATTGACCTGTTAAGAATCCTAATGTTTGTGAACAATCACCAACAGCATAAAAATCTCTTTCGGATAATTGACCATAATTATCAACAACAATAGCTCCGCATTGGTTTATTTGAAATCCTGCTTTTTTAGCAAGATTTACTTTTGGTCTGTAACCAACAGCAAAAATTACTGCATCTGCTTTAATAGTTTTGCTGCCTTTTAATTGAACGCTTGTAACAACACCATCTTCACCCAAAACTTTTTCTACATAACTTGAAGTGTGAACGGCAACATTTGATTTTTTAAGTTCTTCTGTTGCTATTTCACTGAGTTCTCCTGAAAATGCTTTTGAAAAACAAAGATTTTCACTTTCAACGAGACTAACATTTTTCTCAGGATTCATAGCCAATTGTTCTGACATTTCTGCACCGATAAATCCACCACCAACAACAACAATGTTTTTCTTGTCTTTTAATTCTTCAAACAAAGAACTAATATAATTATAGCTTTTTCTAATATAAAATACATTTTTTAATTCATATCCGGGAATGAAACTAGCTACTACTTCTTCTGAACCTGTTGCAAAAACAAGTTTTTCAAAACTATAAAGTTCTCCTGATTCTACTTTTACTTCTTTTTCTTTAACGTTTATATCAATAACAGAATTTGTAATCACATCTCCACCTAAATCAATAAATGCTTTTGGTCCCATTATGTTTTTTTCAACAGAATTAAGATTGTGAAAAATATAAGGAATTCCACATGGAACTAATCCTTTTTCTTCTTCGCGAAACATTAATACTGATTTTTCGGGATATTGTCTTTTGATAGTTACCCCTGTTACTATTCCAGCAGGTCCTGCCCCAATAATTATTACATCATAATTTTTCATTTTTATCTCCTTTAATTTTTTATATTGTTAATTTTTCTATGAGTTATTTTCATATTTGTGATAGCCTTCTTATAGCTATGTGTTTTTAAATACTCCATATTCAGAAAGTGATTTTAATCTCACAATCAAAATATTTAATATCGAAATCAGAATTTATTTTCTGAAATCTTTTTTTAGTTCATAACCAGAAATTGTCAGAATTGATCTCTTGAAGAATTCGATGACTATACTTGGTTTGTCATTTTATGTTTAATCGAAACCGATAAAACTAACATAAGTTGCAGATTGTTCAATTATTACACATGGAATTATTGACAAAATGCTAATCCTTATGTTTTTTTCATAATTTAAATTGGCTAAATATTGAAATAACCAGAATTATGTAAGTTTCAGTTTAAATTTTTCGTTTACAAAATAAATAAAAATATATGTAAAAAAAAATGATATTTAAGCATTTTATTTAAATTATTTTAAGATTTTGTTGGGAGATATGAAATAGGATGGAAAGTTTACATTTTCTACCATAACGATACACCAATATTAATGCTTATTGCTCTCAATTTATCGTTTTCGTTAACTGTATATTTGTAAGTGAATAAAGTAAAATCATCCCTTTGCTCTTCATAACCCAATCCTACATATATTACAGATTTATCAGTTCTCTTGAAACTTACACCTAATGTTGGGTTTAAAATAATTCCAACAACTTTAAAATCTTTTTTTGTATCCATAGAACAACCACCAGCTAACGACAAATAAGGTGAAATAAATTTATCCATAAAGTTGATTCTTAAATCAGCAAAAATTGGAATTAATACACCATTAGTATGAAAATAATGTCTTACTCCTATTCCCAAACCTATAGAAAAATAGGGATTCATTTGATAAGCATTAATAATATCCATGTTGATTTTATTTCTGCTCCAGGTACCTACACCTACTTCATAGCCATTTTCAATAGTAAGTTTATAGCCTGATTTTAATCCTGATTTATTTCCGGAATGTCCGCTTTTGGCTTTTATGGGTTCTTTTGCTAATTTTTCAATCTCTTCCATTTGAAAGACAAAAACATTTCTGTCTGCTGTTTCAATTTTTATTGATTTGTTCGGTACTTGTTCAATGATTACTCCACGAATAATGCTGCCATTTTTCAAGTAAACCACATCTTGATAATTACTCTGAGCAAAAGCTACAGTTGTAATTAATGCAAATAAAAATAATGCTAAATATTTTTTCATTTTTTTATTATTATATATTGCTCACGCAAATATATAAATTTTTTTGTTTGATAACAAATTTTGTTTAACTTTATTTCTGAATATCCCGCTATCGCGGATTATATTTAGTTAGGGCACGGATTGAAAATCCGCACCAGCGGGGCAAATCACCGCTAAGCTTAGTATTTAGACTAAGTTTTATATTTACTTTCTACTAAGCGCAAACAATATAAATTATCATTGAACTAAATCAATAATGTTCATTAAACCACTGAATCCACTTTTGTGTCAATGTTTTTTTTGTGGCTGGTTTAGTTTATATTCATAAAGATAAACATTGTTAAGAAAAATATTTATTTTCCTAATTTATTCTTCCCAGCAATGTTCACATGCATAGCCAGTAGCTGTGCATCCTGAAAGGGTTCCATAACAACTTCCATGTCCATCAGTATATGGCTTATCATCCGGACAGCATTTTCCTGCCGATGAACAATACAAAGGATAAGACGGATCGGTACAATGATTTGTTAATTTATCACATCCAACAAGAGTTGTTGATACTATTCCAAAAATTGTAATGGTCATCAATGTCAATCCCATTCCTAATGGGAGAGCTAATTTTAAAATTTTTGATTTCATAATCATAATTTAGTTAAATATTTATTTGGAATTAAGTAATTTTTGCTTTTTTCTAAATATAAAAGGTGATGGTAATTCTGATTGTATGATAACTTTTATTGTGTCGTGTTCTACATAAAACGCAGTTGGATAGAAAATTGTTAGCTTGTTCATTGCTTTAAAACTTAACTCTTTAATAGTAAAATCGGGATGGAAATTCTTTTCAAAAATAAGCCTATCTTTAGATTTTCCAATTGCAAAAATCACAACGCTATCAACAGTATTAGTTTTTTTATACTGACGCAAATTTTCAATCGAATTCAAACAGTAAGGGCAAGTATATGAAAAACAAAAAAATAAATAAGTACTGTCTGCCGATGTTTTAATATAATTTGATAATTCTGTATTTTTAATATTTTGATTTTGAAATTTATGTGTTGCTGTTTTGCTTTTTAAAAAATATGGTGTTTTAAAAGTAAAGCCAGCAACGAATATTGAAAGACACATTAGCGTTAAAATCAGATTATTTTTCCATTTAGCAGTTTCAATTTTTTCTTTGGGATATTTAATCCATAAAATTAGCGACATTCCTATTAAAATGAAATTACGTATAAATGAGAAAATTGGCGGAAGATTTGTGTGTTGAACAGAGCCAAAACAACCACAATCATTTATTCCATTTTTAAAATGAGCATACGCAAAAGCAATAGTAAATAATATTAGTAAAATAAAGGATATCATTGAATTACGTTTTGGGTTAATTAGTAGAACCAAAAAAAGTCCTAACAATATTTCGTACAAAACAATTATTGGCGATAATACCATTAAATATCCCAAACCATATTGATAAATCAGTATGCTAAATCTTTCCGTATCAATTACCTTTCCAAATCCTGAAATAATAAATGATGCTCCTATTATTACTGAATAAATATTTAAAATTCGTCTTTCAAACATGAAAAATGGAATTAAAATAAAATTTATCAAATATAAGCAGATTTAAACAAATTTCAAAATTAATTGCTTAAAATAAAAGGAAATAAGAAAAATTGTTCCAAAAACAAATTGCTTATAATTTTATTTTTTTGTAATTGGCATGGAACGGTAGTCCGTTTAAAATCCAGCTTTTGTTACAAAATTTTGCTAAATAAATTAGGATTTTCATACAGTATCTCGATAATAAATTTTTTTTATTTTTTTATTGCTTTTATCCTAGAATACGGGGTACCAGCGGGGGCTTAGGTTTTGTTTTGCGTTCGTTATTTTTCATTCATTCGATATTCAAGAATGATAAATGATTTATTTTTAGTCAATTTAATCTCCTTTCGGTTAATTAATTCCATATTTTCCGAAAGAATAAATCTGTTAATTTCAACTTCATTCACTTCGTTTGAAATATCTTCCAATTTTTCAAGGGATTTATATTTTGTTTTAGAAACAATAGTTGTTTGTTTATTTTTTTGAATAATAATCATTAATATACCGCTTTCATTTAAGGTATTGATTATTTTCTTTAATGATTTCTGGGGGTCAACATATTCAAGTACAAGACCAATAAAGAATAAATCAACACTTTTTAATGTCAATTCATCTTTTCCAATGTCAAGATTATACGTTTTTAAATCATTTATTTTATTATCAAACTTTTCTCTTATTATTACAAGATATTCAGGATTGATGTCAATTGCATAAACTCTGTTTGTGATTTCAGGTTTTATATGTTCTAATCCATTTCCTGTTGCGCAACCCAGTATAGCAAAATTTTCAGGTAGATATTTGTCAATACAATATTTAGTTAAATTGTTTAAGATTTTTGTTTGCCCCACTTCTATCATATGATTTTCATAATCAGAATGCGATATCTTTAACCAAGGATTATCCATATTTTAATTAATGTTTTTTCTAATGACGCACAACGTTCTTATTAAAATGCGTTATAATGATTTTTGTTTAATGTTAGCAAATGTAATTATTCTGTAAGTTTATTATATTTTTTAATAAATTCTAACTTCTTCATTTTTCTGCCTGTTCCACAACCAGCCATTCTTGATGAAATTTCATCTCCTTTTTTATAGAAATCTTCAATTCCATTGCTTTTAATCTATTTTACAACTTTCAAATTTTTCTTGTATTTTTCAATTAACTTAGGTTCTTCATTCAAATTGAATTCAATTGAATACACCGCTGGCGCGGATTTGTAATCCGTGCCAATGTTGATTAAAGATACTTTAACCATTATACTTTAATCAATCAAAATAATATCCAATAATCCTTTCTCACCTGCGTAATCGGCAGCACTACTAAACCGATAATCTTCTGCTCTGAAGACCAAACCTTCTTCAACCGGATTTTGATGAATATAATTTAGTTTTTGTTTTATGACAGCATTGCTCCAAAGTTCAATTGGATTATTTTCAGCACGCCAAAATCTTATGCCTTCATTTGTTGTAAAGTGATTTAATAACCACTCTTTTCGGCTTTCGTGAGTATTCTCTTTTATAGCTCTAATTATTGCTTTACTAGTAAATTTTTTAAAATCTCTTAGAATATCTTGCAATAAATATCCTTCTTTAGACCTAATAATTAAATGAACATGATTTGTCATAATACACCATGCAAATATTTCAAGCCCTTTATTATTTTGGCAATAATCAAGGTTTTCAATCAGTAGTTCTTTATATTCATTTCTCGTAAAAACATCTACCCATCCTTGCACAGCAAAAGATGCAAAATAAACACCTTCAGGATTAAGGAATTTATATTTCCTGCTCATTCATATTATTTTGAGTAAAAATAATAAATATTATTTGTTTTGTGGAATATATTTAATTAAGGGATTATAAGTCTAGAATGGCACGGATGTATGTATTATTTTGTTTGGATTATAAATTAGGTAAGGCACGGATTGCAAATCCGCGCCAGCGGAGAG
>CAYLPA010000162.1:0-6182 GCA_964385385.1 uncultured Saprospiraceae bacterium
CTTCAATTGCATTAACACCACATTTTTTTAAATAGTCAATCGTTTTATATAAATATGAATTATTTAAAGCATTAGAATAATACCCAGATATAGATGCTCCTTTATATTCCCAATTATTAATAGCTGAAATCATCGTTGTAAAATCTCATTCATTAATATAAAATAATTTTTATAACTACTCAGTCGCAAATATAAAATAAATTATGGTGGGTTCTAAAAATTCATTATTTCGCTTTTGATTAAAAAAAACACGTGTTCTACTCTTGTTATGGTTTTTTATTGAGTTACGAATTATTTCTAAAATTCAAAACCAAATTTCCGTATCTTTGAAACCGAAAACAGAAAACATCTTTTATGTCAAATATCAAAACCCAAAGAAGAATCCTTAGTTTGGGAATATAGCATTTCTAAAAATTTAGATTATCTGTTGAGACCTAATGGAAATTGAAAGTAGGATTCGATGAAAGTTTAAAGAATTAAATTCTATTTTTCAATACAAACAATATCGTAATCCAATCTTGAACTGTTGAAATTAAACTCAAAATCTAACATATTCAGTTTGCTGTAAGAACAATATTCTTCAGAGTCAACAATCTTATCATTGTTGTCATAAGCAGTACATTCTATACATTTTTACATAAACTTGAAGCAATTAATATTTTAGGTATAACAAACATCAATATCATATTATTTGCTTTATAAAATTTTCTGGTGTATTATCTTCATTATATTTAAAATCTTTTATTTCAACAATTTTTTTGTTTTTAGTAACAATTATCCCTGTACTAAACAAATCAATATCTAAATCATCAATTTTGCATTCTTTGTCAAAAAATATTTCATCAGGATATTTCTCAATTAAACATTTGTATCTTTCAATATTAATGTTTGTTTTTGAAACAATAATACTAATGTCATTTATTCTATTTGTTGAATCTAAATATTTCTTTAATGCTTTAAAACAATAATTACATCCATGAGTTCCTTTTAAAATCACAAAATAATGTGTTTTATAAGAAATATTAATTTTATGGTTATTTTTAAGATAATCGGCAAAATATGCAGTTTTATTATCTTGCTTAATACATGAAATAAATATACAAGCAATAATAAATGTAATATATTTAATGCGATATTTCATATTTATCAAAATTAAAATATCCTTGTTTTGAATTCTGTTTAAGTAACAATATTCCCTGTTTAGTAACAAATAGTGTAGCATATATATACTTTTCTCTAGAGAATTTTATTTCTTTATATATTTTAAATTTATCATCCATTATTATAATTGAGAACTCATTTGTAAAATAGTTATTCTTATAACCATCATTTTTTTTATATGGCTGTCTATGAACTGCTACACGATAATAAATATTATTAAATTTATCGTAGTAAATTCCAGCATAATATGGCTCAGTAACAGCTCTATAATCCCATATTTTACCATTTTTTAATTTACCGTATTTTTCTGATTTGAATTCTTTTATATACCTGCTCTGACAATTTACTTTTTTTATTAATTGTTTTTCATTATAAATGAAAACATTATGGTCACAAGCAAAAGAATAAACTAAAAGTTCTTTATTATTAATTGTCATTGATTTCCACATTCCATTAGGTAAATATGTTTTGTCAATACAATATGAGTCTGGCCAACGACCAACTAAATTATTAACTTTTAAAACTGTATCATTAATATTTATAATTAAGGAAGGAGATTGGTTTTTAAGATGTGAAAAATCATCTTCAACAAGAGTATCTTTAATTATTGGTTTATTCTTCAATTTGTTCATTGCGTTTAAATCCGAAATGTCAAATAATGGAGTAAAATTTGTTATATTTGAAATATAAAGTTTCCCATAACGATAAACCAATGGATCAATAATTGTGTTCATAAATTCTAAAATTACTTTATCATGTTTTCTTTCAAAAAATTCAAATAATTCAAAAGGATTATTCCAATATGTAAGTTCTCTTAACTCTCCTTTTATATTTAATAAATACAAATTTGTAGCATAAAGTTTGGTTATAAAAATTGAATCTTTATTATGATAATAAAATGCATTAGGTTTATTAATAATTGGTATTTTGGTTGAAAAACATTTTGTTGAATCAGCAAAACTATAACAAACAAGTTTATTTTTATTTGTTTCTAAAGCAATTATGAATTGTCCTGTATCGCAATCAAGATATTGAAAATAACGATAATCGTCATAAATATTATCTTTAATAAATTCAAATTCTCCACTTTTTATTAAATCTACTTTAATATCATTTTTACAACTTGCAAATACTAATACAAAAATTAAAATAAATGTTATCTGTTTTTTCATAATTTTTTGTTTTTAATAAAAAATATAGTTTTAAACACTAACTCTTAAACAATTATATTAATCATTATTATATTGCTTTCTATTGCATTTATCTCATTATTGCATTGATTTATAACACCTTCCCTTAAATATGAATATGTATTTATTTTAATTCTTTCAAAATTATATAATAAAATATATATAACCAAATATTTTAAATGTTTTTTTTCTTTTTTAATGAGTTACGAATTATTTCTAAAAATAAATCCAAATTTCCGTATCTTTGAAACCTAAAACAGAAAACAGCTTTTATGTCAAAAATCAAAAAAATTGCAGTGCTAACATCGGGAGGTGATGCTCCCGGAATGAATGCAGCAATACGCTCAGTGGTTAGAACTGCAATCTATCACTCTTTGGAAGTTTATGGAATCTTTCGCGGTTATGAAGGTTTGATTGATGGTGAGTTTCAAAAAATGGAAAATCATTCCGTTGCCAATATAATTCAACGTGGTGGCACAATTTTAAAATCGGCGAGAAGCAAAGAATTTAGAACAGAAAAAGGAATGGAAGCCGCATATAAAAACCTTCTCAATAAAAAAATTGATGCTTTGGTTGTTATCGGCGGTGACGGAACTTTTACGGGCGCTTTGAGATTTAGTAAAATTTATGATTTCCCTGTGATTGGAATTCCAGGAACTATTGATAACGACCTTTACGGAACAGATTTCACCATCGGCTATGATACAGCAATAAATACTGTTGTTGAAGCTGTTGATAAAATCCGTGATACGGCAGGTTCACATAATCGTTTATTTTTTATCGAAGTGATGGGACGCGATGCAGGATTTATTGCCTTACGCAGTGGAATTGCAACTGGTGCCGAAGATATTTTAATTCCCGAAACAGTTACTCATATTGACGAACTGATAGATAAACTCAAACACAACAGAAGAGAAAATAAAACATCAGGAATAATTATCGTTGCCGAAGGTGATGATGCAGGTGGGGCTTATGATATTGCAAGAAAAGTAAATGAAAAATTTCACCAATATTCAACACGAGTAACAATTCTCGGACATGTTCAAAGAGGCGGTGCTCCAAGTTGTATGGATAGAGTTTTAGCAAGCCGTCTCGGTTTTGAAGCTGTTAAAGGTTTATTAGATGAGAAAAATAATGTGATGGTCGGACAGATTAATAAAAAAATTATTTTTACTCCTTTTGAAAAATCAATAAAACATCATCGGGATATTAACAGAGATATGCTTGAAATGGCAAGGATTTTATCTTTATAAATTTACCGAGTAACGAGTAATCCTACGGACGAAGCAAGCTTCGCGAGAAACGAGTAACGAGTAACGAGAAAAAATGGAACGAATAACACTTTTTGTTGATGTAATGCTTCCTATACCTTTACCGGGCTTATACACTTATCGAGTGCCTTTTGATTTCAATAAATTTGTTAAGATTGGTCAACGTGTGGTTGTTCAATTTGGAAAGAAAAAAGTTTATACTGCTCTTATTAAAAAAATTCATCAAACTCCTCCACAAAATTATTCAGTAAAATACATTTTATCCATTTTGGATTCAAGTCCTATTGTTAACAAAATTCAATTTCAATTCTGGGATTGGATTTCTTCTTATTATATGTGTCAACCCGGAGAAGTAATGAATGCTGCTTTGCCTTCTGCTTTGAAACTTGCAAGCGAAACAAAAATTTTACTCAATCCCGACTTTGATGGCGATTTCTCTTTATTGAACGATAAAGAATACCTGATTGCCGAAGCATTAGAAATTCGCAAAATTCTTACTATTACAGAAGTTACGGATATTGTGGAGCAACTGAAAGTTATCCCCCTTATTAAAACTTTGATTGAAAAAGGTGTTGTTGTTATCGAAGAACAGCTTACCAATCGTTATAAACCCAAAATCGAAACTTATGTAAGATTAAGTGAAAAATATAAAAATGATGAACAATTATTAAGTCAGGCATTCGACGATTTGAGCAAAAGAGCATTCAAACAATTAGAATTACTGATGTCTTTCGTAAGTATAACGCAAAACGCAGACGATAATCTTCAGGAAATTTCACGCCCCAAACTACTAAAAAGTATTAATGCTTCATCATCACTTTTAAAAGCTCTTGAAGAAAAAGGAATATTTGAAACTTTTGAAAAAGTTAAAAGCCGATTAAAAAATTATGATTCAACTTTGGAAACAGATTCTATTATTTTCAATGAACACCAGCAAGAAGCATTAAAAGAAATTCAAATTGGATTGTCAGAAAAAAATGTGGTACTTCTTCATGGAATTACTTCGAGCGGAAAAACCGAAATATATATAAAAAAAATAGATGAAGTTATTGCAGAGGGAAAACAAGTTCTATTTCTTTTACCTGAGATTGCTTTAACAACACAAATAATAAACCGGTTAAGAAAATATTTCGGAGATAAAGTCGGCGTTTATCATTCTAAATATAATGAAAGTGAAAGAGTTGAAATTTGGAATAAAGTCCTTGCAAGCAATGCAGATGAAGTTTTAAAGGACTCAAAATATCAGATTATTCTCGGAGCACGTTCTTCATTGTTTTTACCTTTTAATAATTTAGGATTAATAATTATTGATGAAGAACATGACACATCGTACAAACAATATGACCCGTCACCGCGTTATCATGCTCGTGATTCTGCAATCTATCTTGCTCAATTGCATGGTGCAAAAACAATATTAGGTTCTGCAACTCCATCAATCGAAAGTTATTTCAATGCTAAATCCGGCAAATATGCACTGGTAGAACTC
The DNA here is from genome assembly GCA_964385385.1 of uncultured Saprospiraceae bacterium. Classification (GTDB taxonomy): domain Bacteria; phylum Bacteroidota; class Bacteroidia; order Bacteroidales; family CAYLPA01; genus CAYLPA01. Next base: position 5,109 of record CAYLPA010000162.1, read on the forward strand.
ACAAAACGTTACGGAGACATTCAACTACCGGAAATTCTTATTGCCGATATTAAGGAAGAAAATCGAATGAAAACGATGAAATCTCATTTTTCTTCTTTTCTGCTTGAGCATATTCGGGAAGCTTTAGAAAATAAAGAGCAGGTAATTTTGTTTCAAAACAGGCGAGGATTTTCTTTGCGGCTCGAATGTGAAAAATGTAACTGGATGCCAGAATGCAAAAATTGTGATGTTACATTAATCTATCATAAACACTCTAATCAACTGAGATGCCACTATTGTGGATATTCAACAAGAATTCCTGAAAAATGTCCGGCATGTGGAAGTAGCGAAGTTAAGATGAAAGGTTTTGGTACTGAAAAAATCGAAGAAGAACTTCCAATCTTTTTTCCAGGAATAAGTATTGCCCGAATGGACCTTGATACAACGCGTTCAAAAAGCTCCTATCAAAGATTTATTAACGATTTTGAAGATAGGAAAATTGATGTTTTAGTAGGAACTCAAATGGTTACCAAAGGTCTGGATTTTGATAATGTTAGTTTGGTTGGAATTCTGAACGCCGACAATATGATTAGTTTCCCTGATTTCAGAGCTTTTGAACGAAGCTTTCAATTGATTGCACAGGTTAGCGGAAGAGCCGGAAGAAAAAACAAAAGAGGAAAAGTGGTAATTCAAACTTATAATCCTTATCATTCTGTAATTCGCAACGCCATTGACAATGATTACGAAAAGATGTATCAAAGTCAAATTCTGGAACGAAGAAATTTCAGATATCCCCCATTTCATAGATTAATTCAAATAACACTAAAACATAAAGACTTTAAAGTGCTTAATTCTGCTGCAAGCAAATATGCGCAAATGCTTAGAGAGAAACTCGGAAAAAGAATTTTAGGTCCTGAATATCCAATTGTTTCAAGAATTAAAAATCTTTATCTAAAAATTATTATTGTAAAAATCGAAAAAGAAATTTCTTTGCAGGAAGTTAAATCCGAAATAAATAAACAACTGGAAGATTTTCATAAAGAAAAAGCTAATAAATCTGTGAAAGTTATTTTTAATGTTGACCCGGCATAATTC
>CAYLPA010000163.1:0-6162 GCA_964385385.1 uncultured Saprospiraceae bacterium
TTTATCAAAACAGAAACCGACCCAACAGGAGGAACAAATTACTCAATAACAGGAATCACACAATTATTAAGCGTACCATATGCTTTATATGCAAAAACCAGCGGTAGTTCTATTCCCGGTTCTACGGGAGCAACAGGAGCTGATGGTCCACAAGGTCCCACTGGTACAGGAATTATAGGACCTATGGGTTCTCAAGGACCAACAGGAGTTGGAATTACAGGCGCTACTGGCTCACAAGGACAACCCGGTGTTGGAATTACTGGTGCTACTGGCTCACAAGGCCAACCCGGTGTTGGAATTACAGGACCAACTGGCATGACTGGACCTACAGGACCTATGGGTGCTTATGGAGGCCCTCCAGGTCCTACTGGAATAACAGGACCGACAGGGATTTGCATCGGAGGTGGAATAACAGGAGCTACGGGATTTACAGGAACTAATGGAGCTAAAGGAGCAGATGGTCAAGACGGAGCTACAGGAATGACTGGACCCACTGGTGCAGGTTCTTCTGGAATGCCGGGAGCAACTGGACCTACTGGTGCATCAGGTATTATGGGAGCTACAGGACCAACCGGAGGAACAACAGTGAAACAAATTATTAATGGTTATACTGGTATTGCAAATACTCTGCTTTATTTACCATTAACTGGAGAGCATAACAGCCAATCAATTACGAACTTTGCAGCTCAAATTTATGCTCCTTATAATGGCACCATTAAAAAAATCATTCTGTATCCGCAATATATTTCTGGAAATACAACAGTTAGTGTTCATAAAAATAAAAACACTACAGCAACGGAAACTGTTACTGTGAATATGTCATCTGCACTTACATTTTATACTTTCAATTTTTCAACAAATAGCTTTAATGCAGGTGATTTAGTAGAAATTTCAGTTATTACTTCTATTTATACTCCAAATGGCAATAATTGTGGATTTTCAGTTGTTATTGAATATACTCCATAAAACAAATGAAATTAATTGGGGGTTTATTGACAAAGCAGAAAGTGAAGTGATTTGTATTTTGTATATTTTGGAATAGTAGATTAAAGGCTCTTATTTAGAATATTAGAGATTATTTTCCAATACAAAACTTACCAAAAATATTTCCTAAGATTTCATCATTTGTGAATCATAATTTTTTCAGTAAAATCGCAGGATTCTGTTTTTATTGTTATAAAGTATAAACCCGATGGCAAATCCTTAACAGGCAAACTAACTTTATTTTGGTTAAAGTTTTTAGTTATAACTAATTCGCCTATATTATTATAGATAGAAATGGAATTAATGACCTTTTCACTTTGAATATAAACAACATCATTTGTTGGATTAGGATAAAGCAAAAATTGCTTTTGTTCATAAGAAGAAATTGAAGTTATTAAACAATAAGGACTAAATTCAGAAGTCATACCTTTTTGAATCTCTCTTGCTGTCATTGATAAAAAGCTGTTAAAGGGACAATTTATATTAAACTGACTTGTTTTTGAAGCTAAACCCTGATTATTAGTTGTAATAGTATCTGATCCAATCCATGTTTTACCTTGTTCAGCACCAACTATAATTGTATCACTTATGTAAAAATCAATCACATAGGTGCTATTTGCTATTCCGCTTAAATTACACGAAGCTGTAATAGAATTATTAATTGAAGCAGAAGTAATCGTTGGAGCTGCAGGCTTAAATAATGAAGGGCTGTGATTGTGATAGATTCCTTTTTCAGAATTCAAATTTATACTATTTTGACTTATATTAAATGATTCATAAAACTTAAACAAAGTACCCGCAATGCCATCATAAGTTTCAATCTTTATGCCTTCAATTTTATTATAAGAAATAGTATTTTTCAATATTTTAACATTTTTGAATTTTGTAGGTAATCCACAGAAACCAATTGTTTTAAATGAAATTCCATTATTATTATTATTATTAATCTTATTGTCAATTATATTTAGTTCATCAATAATACTTGTTTTAGAACTACCGCTACTTGAATAAAAATCAATACCACATTTCCCATTTAAATAGATTCTATTTTCCTCTATATTAAAACCAATAATTGTACTTTTGAATAAAGAAGCACTTGACATGTAAATACTTAAACCATTAGAAGCGTTATGCCCAATATCATTATCATTAATAAAAATATTCGAAATGAGAAGCACACATGAGCCTGTCCCTGATAGCGATAGTTCAATTCCATGTTCTCCGTTTTGTGTAATTGTATTTTGTTTTACTATAAGACTATCTATATTGATTTTTAAATCTCCAGTACCACCAAAATTAAAACGCATCCCAGTCCCATTATTATACTCAATTATGTTTTCAGAAATACTAAAATTATTACAGTCAATATAGTCATTACCTGTACCACCTAAATAAAAGTAAATCCCAAAACCATTATGTGAGAAATTATTGTTATTAATATTTAAATCTTGGAACAATAGAGAATCAATAATAGAACCATCAACAACAGACAGACCTTTACTACATGAGTCAACGTAATTTTCATTAATAGAACATATCCATGAATTTGAACCACTAAGATTAATTCCAAATCCTGTTGATAAACCTGTAATATTATTATTATGAATGTCAAGTTTAGCCGCAACATTATTATTAATAGTTGAAAATCTAGGACATTCAACATTTATTGTTTCATGAAAGCCACGAAAGGAGTTATCCCCAATACTTATATTTTTTAATCCAGATAGTAATTTTTTAGCATTTGGCAACAATAATTCGATTCCAAAATAATATCCATTTACTGTATCAAGTGCTGTAATTATATTATTATTAATCTCTATAAATAGAGTGTCTACAGATGGATAAACATCTTTTAAATCAAGCTCAATGGCTGACCCCATACAATCAGAAATAAAATTTCTGTTAATCTTCCATGCATTTATTCTCTGAACAGTTGTGTAATGTGATGGAAACTCATGCTGAAAAGCATTCGTAACTCTAATAAAGGAATTGTCGGATATATTTATTCCATCTAAAGTGTCTATAATCCCATAATTGTCTAAGTACAATTTAACTGCTTGAAGACAAAAACTGAATTTATTTTTTTCTATGTTTATTTTTTCTAATCGAGTAGTATAAATAATATTAGGGTGAATTAAAATTGCCATTCTGCCACTTCCCAAGTAATAAGTATTATTGTGAAAATTTTTAAAATGTAAACCCTGTACATTAAAAATACCAGTGTTTACAATAAGTCCATAACTCTGATTATGACCCAATGAATCACCGGATAAAACAAGATTTATATTAGTGTCGACATTCCCAGGCTGGCTATAACCATCTATGAATAATGGATCAGTAATAGGAGTAAGTTCGGTTAAAGGTGAGATAACAATTTGTCCACCACTTGATGATATATTAAATTGAATCGTATCTAAACCAAGGTTTGAATTAGCTTGACCGATTGCCCATCTTAGTGTAGCTTGACCAGTATCTTGATTTGAAGTAACTAGGTAGTTTGCAGCTTTTGATTCACTAATATTAAGGGTAATAATGAAAAGAATAAAAAAAATAATGGGTTTCATAATGGATGTTTTTATTATGACAAAAATTATTTTAATAAAGTTGCTTTAAATATAACAATTATTTCCCCACACAAAACTTCCCAAAAATATTTCCGAGAATCTCATCGGTTGTAATTTCTCCGGTAATCTCTCCGAGATGGTGCAATGCTGTTCGAATATCAATAGCGACAAGGTCAGTGGGGACATTTGTATTAATTCCCTTTTCAATATTTTCAACTGCTTCAAAAGATTTGCATAGAGCTTCGTAATGGCGGGCGTTTGAAACAAGACTTCCATCTGTTATGTTTTCAATTTCTACAGATTTCAGTAAGCTTTCTATAATAAGGTTAACATTTTGTTTTCTTTTTGCTGAAACAAAAATACATTCCATGTCAAAAAGTTCTTTTAATCCTTTTGGTGATTCTATTAGAAGGTCGGTTTTGTTTGCAACAATAATAAATTTTTTAGATTCCCGACTTTTTTCTGGTAGCTTGTTTTCAATATAATTTTTAAAATCTTTCAATGATTTTTCAATATCATCGCAAGTTGTTTTGCTAATGTCAATGACAAAAAGAATTATTCTAGCCTGGGAAATTTTATCATAAGTTTTTTCAATTCCAAGGTTTTCAATTTCATCTTCTGAATCTCTTAATCCGGCAGTATCAATAAACCGAAAATTAATATTATCAAGATTAATAGTGTCTTCAATAGAATCTCTTGTTGTGCCGGGAATTTCCGAAACAATAGCTCTGTCTTCATTTAGCAAAGCATTCAAAAGAGTTGATTTTCCGACATTAGGCTCCCCGATAATAGCAACGGGAATTCCATGTTTTAAGACATTTCCTAAGGAGAATGATTCAATGAGAGTTGATGTTTCTGTTTTTATTCTGTTTAAAAGTTTTATTAGATTTTTTCTGTCGGCGAATTCAACTTCTTCTTCGCTGAAATCAAGCTCAAGTTCAATTAATGAAGTAAAATCTACCAATTCTTTACGCAATTCTTTAATTTTTTGTGAAAAGCCGCCACGCATTTGTTTTAGTGCAAGCTCGTGAGAAGTTTTTGAATTTGATGAAATCATGTCGGCAACGGCTTCTGCCTGAGATAAGTCAAATTTGCCATTTAAAAATGCTCTTAAAGTAAACTCACCGGCTTTGGCTAATCTTGCTCCATTTTCAATTAGAAGTTCTAAGATTTTTTGCTGAATAAAAACTGAACCATGACATGATATTTCAATAATATCTTCAGAAGTATAAGTATTCGGAGCTTTAAAAATACTTAGAAGAACTTCATCAAGAATTTCATTATTCTTGCGAATTGTTCCAAAATGAATTGTGTATGATTTTGCTTGTGAAAGAATAAATTTCTTATTCAAAGGAAAAAATATCTTATCACAAATCTTAAAAGCATCTGCTCCTGAAATTCTGATTATGGCAATAGCTCCCGTTCCTTTAGCAGTTGAAATTGCAGCAATTGTATCGTTTTTTTCGTTTGGAGAGTAAAAGTAGTTCATTTCAGATTGAATTTTATTAATATTATTATACTTTATTTTTGCACTCAAGTTACAAAAAAATATATTTCTAATTTAAATCAAAATTATTATTTTTGCATTAATAAATTCATATAAAAATAATTAAATAAGAAATATCATGAGTGTATTGGTAAATAAAGATTCTAAAGTAATCATTCAAGGATTCACAGGAAAGGAAGGAACTTTCCATGCAACACAAATGATTGAATATGGAACACAAGTAGTAGGAGGGGTAACTCCCGGAAAAGGTGGACAAACTCATCTTAATCTACCTGTTTTCAACACAGTTTCAGATGCAGTAAAAAAAACCGATGCCGATGTTTCATTAATATTTGTACCTCCTGCATTTGCTGCCGATGCAATTATGGAAGCTGCTGAAGCCGGTATTAAAGTTATCGTATGTATTTCCGAAGGAATTCCTACTAAGGATATGATAATGGTTAAAGAGTTTTTATGTGATAAAAGTTGCAGATTAGTTGGTCCTAATTGTCCTGGCGTCATTACTCCCGAAGAAGCTAAAATTGGCATCATGCCGGGATTTATTCATAAAAAAGGAAGTGTTGGCATTGTTTCCCGTTCAGGAACTTTAACTTATGAAGCTGTTGACCAGTTAACAAAAGTTGGTTTGGGACAATCTACTGCCATCGGTATTGGTGGTGACCCAATAATCGGAACTAGCATCAAAGATGCAGTAGAACTTTTTATGAATGACAGCGAAACCAAAGGAATAGTTATGATTGGTGAGATTGGTGGAAGCATGGAAGCTGATGCAGCATATTGGATAAAAGAAAACGGAACTAAACCTGTTGTTAGCTTTATTGCCGGTGCTACTGCACCTAAAGGCAGAACAATGGGACATGCCGGTGCTATCGTTGGTGGCAAAGCTGATACCGCTCAGGCTAAGAAAGAAATATTGCGAGAATGTGGTATTACAGTCGCTGATTCACCTGCTGACATAGGTAGCAAAATGAAAGAATTAATTGGATAGAGTGGAATTTTTTTTACACTCGAAATCTAATTATAATTTAAGGGGACTTCTAATAATTCCTTTTTTTCAAGAAACAAATATAATGAATAAGATGTTAGGCACAAATTTTTCTTAATAGC
>CAYLPA010000164.1:0-6145 GCA_964385385.1 uncultured Saprospiraceae bacterium
GATTGCTCGCTGACCTTGGACACAATAAAAAAATTGAATATCCTGATATAACAACTAAAGCTAAAGCTCAAAAATATATTGGGCTTGACGTTAAAAAACTTAAAAAGGAGAAAGAAGAATTTAAGCAAAACTTAATGCCTATTTGGGATAAAAAAGCTGAAGAACGAGAAAATTCTTGGACTAAAAAAACGCCATAAGCGAAATGAGTTTTTTAGAACTCAAAATACTTGATACTAATCAGTTTTGAAAAGATGCTACAGATTACTCTCCTGCTGGTGTGCTATTGTATCGCGTTCCAAAAAAAAATATTTTAAACCACACGAAAGCATTCGTACGATAGCGGGTAATGAAATATTTGAGGTTCTTGTTGTAAAGCTGTTAAAATAACATACAATTTTTTAAAGTTTTGTAAACTTACCTGAGCTAAAAGTAATTTCTTTTTTAGTTTGTTTATGGTCAACAATATTAATTTGATAAAAATAAATACCGGGCTTTAATGTATTTACATCAACAATAATTATAAGTGAATTTGAATTTTCAGTATAATCTTTTATTAGAGTATTCTTTATTTTCTTTCCAAAAGAATCGAATATTTTAAGTTCAAACTTACAATTGTTATATTGTTTTTCAATTTCAAAATTTATTATATCAGAAGTTGGATTAGGGAAAATTTTCACAAAACTATTTATTTGCTTTATTTCTGAAATTGAATTTGTACTATCAAACACATAGGTTTTGCAATATGAATCGTTAATTGAATCAACATCTAAAGCTAAATATGTTGTAACACAAATTTCTGAATCAAGATAAATAGAATTTATGTTTTGATTAAAAGTAAAAATAATGCTATCGCCCGAAGATAAATTTCCTAAAAAAGTATCGCATACTGTATTTCCATAGAAATTATAAGAGATAGGAAAAGTAGTTAAATCAATATCTCCAAAATTCTTTATCAACGCTTCAACTTGAGAGTTGTTTGTTGTTACTGTATCAGAAGGGGAAATGATTTTTACTATTCCAACATCATATTTTTTTGAAATAATGTTTTTTGCGATAGAATCATTTGCATGATAAACATCTTGACTATTAATTGCTGTAGCTGAAATTGTAAAATTATATTTAGGAACAGTGAAAACATCCAAAATCAAGGTGTCAATATTTCCGGGAGGCAATGCAATGTTTATATTATAAATGCTTGGAGATTCTCCACTTATGTCGATTTTAATTTGATAAGCCGATACAGCTAATATACCTATATTTCTTACAACAACTTTTATAGTGTCAGAACTTAAAGCAACCACAGTGTCTTCAGGCAAGATTATTGATTGTATCATTAAATCTTCACCAAAGGGATAATATTCATCAGCTCCTGGGCGTACATTATTTGTATCTCTTACTTGACCATCAATATCATCAGTAATTGAAGATATCAAGCTAATAGCATTTTTAGAACCAATTCCCGAAAACTGGTCGGTTGTAAGATGTAAATCTGTTGGTGAATTTAAAGCTGGTAAAGAATCAAGGCAATTCAAACAATATCCAGCCTGTTTAAATGAGGATAAGGAAGCATAAGTTGTTAAGTTCACAGATGTACCTGCTTGAGCAAAAACTGCTGAATTAGTATGACAAACATTATAATCACAATTCAGGAAATGGGATAAATCATTTTTATAAACCATGCACGAATCAGCTATAAGAATATTATTATAGCAGCTTGCCCAATAAATACTATCATTAGTACTATAGCAAACACATGAACTATTTGTATCTCCATTAATAATATTTACTGTATTAAAAACAAAATCAATGTCTGATTGATACCAAAATTCTACCCCATAAGCGGTCCAACCTGGTCTATCTATTGAAATAAAATTATTATAGACATTAATATCCCAACTCTGGGTACTAGTTATTCCACTGACAGTGTTGATTATTTTATTTTTAAAAACATGACAAAGATAACTATGAAAAAATAATCCTACATTTCTGATTGAATCAATTGTAGTCTCGATATGATTTGATTCTATAATAGTATAATACCTATTTTCACAGCCAATTCCACAATACTTAAAATCAGAAATAATATTTTCAAAAACATATAAAGTATCCTGATAATTAGGTGGGTAAGTGGGGGGTGTGCCATTATATGAATTTATTCCAATACTTCCATTCTTTATTAAATTGTGTGAAATTTCAATATCACAACCATTACTTTTAATATTAATATGATGTGATAATCCTTTTTGACCACCAATAATTACATTATTTTTAATTGATATATTATTTGAATTGGATTTTATTTCAATTACACCTGATACTAATCCTGACCCATTAACACCAGTTCCAACTGCCTCAAGTGTGAGATTTTGAAAAGTAATATATTTTGTACTATCAAATTTCAATACGAAAGCATTGTTAGTTTGAATATTATACTTTAACACTACATCAGTGCTATCGCCAGATAAAGATTCAAATGTTATAGTATTAGTTGCACTTGTATTATTTATGTATGGAATGACAATTTGCTCTGTATAAGTGCCGGAATCAATTTTAAAAGTAACTTGCCCTGCCACTCCAACCTGAACTAAAGAATCAATGGCAGAAGTAAAAGATGTAAAATCACAGTTAGCGTTTGCTTGATTACTAATTAAATAATTCCCTGACAAACCTTGTTGAGCAAACAAAGAAGAACTAAGGAAAACAAAAAACAGAAGATTGATAATTGATTTCATAATTATTATTTTTAGATGATTTACAATAATACAAAAAATATTGTTAATAAAGAAATATTATAAAACTATTTTTCTTTAATAAATAATTATTTATATTTGCGTGAATATTACGATTGTATAAACTTAAAGAGAATTTAATTATTAGTATTTTAGATATATGAAAATATGATAGAAATAAGGGGAATAGTGTTTATACAACTGTTTTAGGCAAGCGGAAAAAACTAAATCGAAATGAAAAACATTTTATTAATAATGGTTGTATTGGGAATCGGGATTAATAATTCATATTCTCAATGGACGCAGACAGATGGCCCTTATGGAAGTTCTAATGTAATGGTAGCTTTTGAGTATGATTCAAGTTATTTTGCATCAACATATTTAAGTGGATTTTTTTCTAAATCACCCCTTGAGAACTCATGGAAGCTTCATTCAGATTTTTATTTCAATACCTTTACAATAAAAGGGGATAGCTTATTTGCAGATGCTCATTATTTCTCGGGAGGGGTAAGCAGAGATAAGGGGCTATTACTTTTTGATTTGAAAAACCCTGATGTAGCTCCGATAATTATAAGTACAACTAAAACAAAAGCATTAAATCATACAGATAGCTGTATTTTTGGAGGAAGTGAAACTTTTGGTTTTTTTAAATTGAATTATGATGGCTCTGGCTATACATCTTACAATAATGGTTTACCAAAGGATACCGTTTGGACTCCTTACGGAACACATTATGAAACAAATGTTACAGCAATCGAAGTAACAAATGATTACATTTTTTCAGGTACAGATAGAGGTATTTATCGAAGTGATTCTAATCTTATTAATTGGGATGAAAAAAATACTGGATTATCAATAGGGAATGTAACTTTTATTAAAGAAATACAGGATACTATTTACACATCAATAAATGGGAATTTGTATTATAGCTCTAATAACGGTAATAATTGGTTTCTGATTTATTCAACTCCTTCAAATATCACTTCTTTTCAAAAAGAAAACAATGAGATGTATTTAAGCACATCAAGCAATGGAATTTTTTACTCATTGGATAATGGTGCAAATTGGAATACAATGAATTCAGGGTTAACTGACTTTTCTGTTAACTTCGTATTTAAGTATGGTAATTCAATTTTATGTGGCACCAAAACAAAGGGTGTTTTTCAATTTCAAAGTAACGTATGGTCAGATAATAATTCAGGTATGATTAGTTCATATATAAGGTCTATTACTGCTGCAAATAATCAAATAATATCAAATAGTTGGGAGAAAGTATATAAACTGAGTGCAAGTGGAAGTTGGACAGATATTTCTCCAAATGTTAACTATGAATTTTTCGCATCAATAGAATCAATGAACGATACAGTTTTTCTTTCTGTTAAAGCATCAATGAATCATTTATTCGTTATTTACAGCCCAAATAATGGTACTTCCTGGCAAAATTTAATTAATCCAGTCCCTTTTTCACGAGATGATCCTTATGGTATTTATTGTGATAATAGTAAGTTGTATGCTTATGAAGATGAAATAATGTATTATACAAATAACTTAGGATTAAGTTGGACAGATATAAGTTTACCATCTCAATTTTGTAATTATTTTTTTGGCTTTTTAGTTTACAATTCTATACCATTTGCCTTTTCTTGTGGAAACGGTGAACTTCTAAAACTTAATAATAGCTCATCTTGGGTATTGGCAAATAATGGACTTCCAACAAATAGAGGAATCGAAGGTATGGCATATTGTGATAGCGCTTTATTTTCATATATCTCAGCAAGTGGCATGTATGTAAGTTTTGATAATGGTAGTTACTGGTCACTTGCAAGTAACGGATTGTCAACGGATGGTTATATTCGTGATTTTGCATATCGTGGTCAACAATTGTTTGTTTCTACTGAAGATGGCGTTTTTGGTACAAAAAATTATGGACAGAATTGGTATGCGTGTAATGATGGTCTTAAAAATTTAAATACAAGTTCACTTGAAATTCTTAATGATACATTATATGTAGGTATATACGGAAATGGTATATGGAGATGGGCTATTGATGATATTAAGCTGTCAATATCAGAATTTAATAGCAAAAAATATGATATTAAGATTTATCCAAATCCAGCTACAAATTATTTTATTATTGATAAAGGGAATATTGAAATTGAAAATATCAAGATTATTGATTTAATGGGCAAACATATCATCTCTGAAAGATTTACTACGAATAAAATTGATGTTCAAACAATTCCAAATGGAATATATATTCTTGTCTTAAGCTCTGATGGAGAAATTTATAATAATAAAATAATAATAAACAGATAAATCTGCCAGCCTATAACAAAAACATTGTTTTCAAAAGAAATATTATAAAACTATTTGCCTTTAATAAATAATTTGTTATATTTGCGTGAATATTACGATTGTATAAACCGAAAGAGAATTTATTTATTATTATTTTTGACATATTAAATTTTTAGCCATTAAAACGGCTTTTAATACTTTACAAAAAACATTGAAACGTTTTTTTGTTTCGGCGTTAGCATTAATTAATAAACCGAATATATGGATATTTATAAATCAGTAATAGTTGGAGTGGTGTCAGGAATTTTGACAACTGCATTGATTTGGTTAGTTGTAAAAACATTTATTAAAATAGTTATTCCTTGGTATCAATCTATTATATATCGTGGAATTGATCTAAATGGTGATTGGTTTGGAATAGAATCAGTCGGAAAAAAAGAGAATTTTCCGAAACATTATGAACACTCCATCGATATCAAACAAACAGGGCATGTAGTAAAAGGATCTATTTCTGTAAAAAATGTTTTTGATGATGAATCAGATAATAGTATATCTGAATATATATTTCAAGGTGAAATTTCAGATAATTACTTGTTGATTTCCTACTCAAGGAAAAATAGAACTAAAATGGGTATGGGGGCATATCTTTTAAAAGTAACAGGACAAGGAGATTTCTTAATCGGAAGCAGCATATTTATGAACGCAAAATGTGAAATTCACTCAGTAAATGACATTATACTTGAGAGAAAAAATAACTAATGCCAACAACGCATTATAAACAATTGCCGTATGTCCCCGCTGGTGTGCGATTGTATCACGTTCCAAAAAATACTTTAAATCACACGAAAGGATTCGTACGATAGCGGTGCCAGTAGTGAGTTTGGATACACAAATATCATTCTATTGAATAATTTGGAAATCACAAATTGTGACATCCAATATATATTTTAATATTTTAAACCCCGCTGCTGCCTGATTGTATCACGTTCCAAAAAAAAACTTTCAATCATAGATATTTCCACGCTGGCGCGGATTTGCAATCCATGTCCGCAGGAAATTTACCTTCCCTAAAATTTCTCAAATAAATTCCAGAAATATCTCAATTTTGATAATTTTGCAAT
>CAYLPA010000165.1:0-6101 GCA_964385385.1 uncultured Saprospiraceae bacterium
TTGTTGAAGCGGCAAAAGTAAAACCTATTGCATTGGAAACATATTTTGGAATTTTAATTTTTTCTTTACAGATAAATGTTGTTCCAAAATCAACAAACAAACCGGAAAATCCGACAACTGCGAATTTGATAAATTTGTATATTAATTCTTTTGTGATGAAATCAAACATATCTGGTTTTTTACATTAATTTTTTAACAAATTCTCAATTCTTTCCTCAAGCAGCGAAGGATTATAATTTAATTTAACTCCTGTAAAGCTTGAAGATTGTTCAATAGCGTTTTTTAAATTAAATTCATTTTGCGTTATTGAAGAAAATATTTTATTGTCCATAAAGTTTTTTGCAAGATATTCTTGTTCTGTTTGTCCTGGAGTAGGGATAAAAATTGCATCTTTTCCTAAAGATGTTAAATCCATAATACTTGAATAGCCCGGACGACAAAGAACAATCTTGGATTTTAATATTAAATCAATAATTTTTTCTGTTTTTAAATGCGAAAAAACTTTTACAAAATCATTAAATTCATATTCTTCATATTTTTCAGTTATTCCTTTTATAACTACCGTTTTTAATTCTATGTTTTCAAGTTGTTTAAAAATTTTGCTTTCTAAAATCGTACGTTGAGGTTCGGGTCCTGAAAGAATTACTAAAAGTTCATAATTAAATTCTTCGTTAATAAATATTTCATCGTCAATATTTTTATCGTGAAAATGTGACAAAGGTCCAATGAAATGAGCATTAGAAGGTATTTTATATTTATGAGACAAATCGCCTGATAAATTAATTTTTCCTTCGTAATCAGGAATCCAACATTCGTCATATTTTTTTATAATATATTTAGAAATAAAATAAAAAATTGGTTCACAGAATTTAAAACCTTTAGGACATTTCACCATCAATTGATGAGTCATGAAAACACTTTTTATTTTCTTATTCCAGAGTCCGTATCTGTTGTCGGAAATAATAATATCAATATTATTTTCTTTGATAATTGATTTTAGGATTTTATGCTCTTTTTTTATTCTTCTAATAATTCTCGGAATAGACAGAAGGATTTTTCCTGCCATATTATTGTTTTTTGGATAAGTAATATCATAACCGGGCAGTTTAATGAATTTAAGTTTGGGGAATTCTTTTTTCAGGAAATCATAGGGACGCTTATCGGCTGCTATAAAAACATTTGTTTTATGCTCAATTAATTTATTGATAATCGGAACACAGCGAGTTGCATGTCCTAATCCCCAATCTAAAGGAGCAATTAATATATTCACTTTTTTAAAAATTATTAATTAATGGTTCACGTTTAAATGTTCCAATTTTTATATAAAGATAATAAATTTTTATCAAATTAGATTTTTATTGATAGCCTCAAAGCAATATTTCTTGGTGCTCTAATATCTCCCGGTCTTCCAATATATTCTTTGTTGAAAATGTTTTTACCAATAATAGCAATTTTTGCATTTTTATTTAACTGATATGAAATCCTGAAATCAAAGATTAAATGTCCCTTATTATTCTTTTCGCGATAATCAGCATAGCCAGGCAAAATAAGTTGTCCTAAAGTTGGGTCAACAAAAATCTGGTCAACATTAATCATAAAGCTATGATATAAAAAGCTAATTCCTGTAGATATTTTTTTGTAGTTAAGTTCAAAGTCTCCTTTTGCTGAATGATAATATCGATATTTCAAAATATCATTATCGGAAGATTTCTTTGCTTTATAAGTTGAGTCTGTATTAAGGTCAATTGGGTCGGTATATGTATAACCAAGAAGAATTGAAGCAGGAATTCCAAACAACTTACCTTTTCCTGTTAGGGTTACATCAATACCTGTTATTTGTGTGTTTCCAATATTCTGCGATTGAAATCCCATATTATCAAAAGTATAGTAAGAAGTTGTGGGTTTATAAGTAATAGTGTCATAAAAATCAAAAACAAATTCCATCATATTTTTATATTCAGTCATAAAAGCTGCAACATCAATATATCCGTCCCAGTTACTAATTTCTATTCCTTGTTTTATTCCTGCTTCAGTGCTCCAGCCACTTTCAGATTTAAGTTCAGGATTTGGAAAAATATTAATGCTGCCAAGATTTGTTGCAGTATATTTTTCAGCAATAGAAGGATAGCGATAGCCCTGACCATAAGAAACCCTTAAGAAAGTTTTCTTTGCCAAATGGTAGTTTAAGCCGGTTCTGATTACAGGTTTAGATTCTGCTGTTGATTCATCAAGACGAAAAGTTTCCCATCTCAGGCCGAAAGAAAGAGAAAGCTTTTGGAATTTTTTGTCAAGCTGCGAAAAAAATGCTGCATTAGAGCTAAAATGCTTGCCATAAAGTTGTGCGTCAGATTCTGCATAAGCTCCGGATGTTCCAATTGTTAAGTCAAGATTGTTTTTGAATCTTTTATGAAAATTATATTCAGCAAAAAATAAGTCGGAAATGTTGTTCTTATCTTTATTAACTTTATATGTATTCTCAGTTCTGAAATATCTTGTTTTGATGCTGTGTTTACTTCCTTTTTTATTATAATAAACAATATAGGGGTCTAAGCTCAAACGATTTCCAATGTTTTTTGTAATACCATCGGGATTTTGAATCCATGCTCCCGAATCGGCATTTTCCCACAAAAAGAAATCACTTGCGTTAACATACATGAAGTTAGTATTTATTCCATAAGATAAATCTTTGATTTTTTTATTGCGACTTTTTAGATTTAAATAAAATTTCATCCTTTCTTCGTTATTATCTTTTCTGTAGCCCGCATCACTAAAAACATTGCCACCTGTAACGAGTTCAAGATTTCCGATTTTTCGTAAATGAGAAAAGCTGCCACCGGCAAACAATGGCTGATTATTTCCCCACCAGATTAGCTCTTCCCTTTCGGGATTCAAATAAACTCCATTATAAATATTGATATTTGTTTTGGGTTCATTTCCGGGGAAAGCAGTACGGATATTTATTATTCCATTGAGTGCTGACGAACCAAACAATGATGAAGATGCTCCTTTAATTATTTCAATCTGTGAGATGTTTTCAACAGGAAGGAAATTCCATTTTACATCATTTGCATCAGCAGACAAGAGAGGTAAATCGTCAACCAAGACAAGTACTCTGCTTCCTGCACCGTAGCTCCAGCCACTACCGTTTCTTATGTTTGCCTGTCCGTCAATAACATCAACTCCGGGCATCATGCTGATTATTGATTCAATGTTTGTAGTATTTGTATTTTCAATTATTGCAGGTTTTATTACTTGCATCGAAACAATTATATCAGATAGCTTTTGCTCATATCTTCCGGCAGAAACAACTATTTGTTCAAGTTCAGTAACTTCAGCTTCTAAGTCGATATTTATAATGCGTTCTTCTCCTGCTGTGAGATTTATTTTTATTGTTTGTTTTTTGTAGCCGATATATTGAAAGATAACTTTATGTTCGCCTTGTTTTATTTCAATTTTATAATTTCCATCATTGTCGGAAATTACACCTGAAATTTTATCAATAATAATATTTACTCCAACAAGTGTTTCTTTAGATTTTGAATCAGAAATTTTACCTTTTAAAATGGCATTCTGAGAGAAAGAGAAATTCACTGAGAAAATAAACAGCAGAAGAAATAAAGGGTGTTTCATCTGTATTATTTTAAAATTCGATATTTTCAAAATAGAAAAACTAATTTATTTTTAATAAACGTTCTGAAAATGCTTTGTTATTATTTGAAACTGTGAAGAAATACAATCCATTATTTAATTTTCTACCGTTAAAATCAAAATAATTTTCTCCTGAACCAGCATTAATATTTTCAGTATAAATTAGTTTGCCTTGCATATCAAAAATCTTTAAAGAAGTTAAGCAAGGTTCGGGAGTATTGAATCCGATTTTTGTGGAATAAGAAAAAGGATTTGGTTGAACTTTTAACAGTGAAAATTCTTTTGCTTGTTTTCCCTGAATGCTGTTAGGGTCCCAAGTAATATTCATAGAAAGCGATGTTGAATCTATGTGTTCGCCAGCAAGAACCGGATTGCCCATTACATTTATATAAATATCTGCTTTAATTTTTAGCTGATAAGAACCAACAGAAGTTGGTGTGCCGCTAATCAAAAAACAATAATAATTTCCGGATAAAAATTCATTACCTGGCGAATTTGAAGTATCGCTTAAACCGGGAGGAAGATTTTGAATTTCTGTAACGACTATTTTGTAAAGAGGCACCATGGTTCCTGAAACATCAATTTCAGGTGGAGGTAATATTGTTACTTCTTCGCTGTAGGAAACTCCCTTATAACCTAAAGGTAATACGCTGGGGCAAATTTGACCATTATTATCAGGGTCGGGGCAACTTGTTGTATCGCCGGGAGTACATTGGGCGTTAACAATTGTTAATCCTATGAAAAGATTAACAAAGATTAATAATAGTATTTTTCTTTTCATGTTTTTTAGTTTTATTTTTTTATCATTAATGACAAATATAAAAAAATCTTTATGAATGAAGATTTAAATTTTTAAAAACAATGAAATAATTTGTAAAGATAAAATTGTAGTTTTGAAATAAAATAAAAATAAAAGCAGATGATTTTAAACCTTCTGCTTTATTTAAAGTCAAAAGAAACAATGAAAGATGTAAACTTGATACTAATATTAATTTTAATAGCTTTATACAGTAATTCTCAGAATTTAGTTCCAAATCCTAGTTTTGAAGATACTTTATGGTGTCCATTAAATCATGGTCAAATCAATGCATCAAGTCATTGGTTTTCACCTATAGGGGGGGGGTCTTCCGAGTTCTTTCATGAATGTAATAATTACCCTCATCCACCTTGGTCAACAGGTATCGTTGGAGTTCCTGATAATTCTTTTGGTTATCAATATTCCAGAACAGGAAATGCTTATGCTGGTTTTATTTTTTATGATTATACAACAAGTTTGGAATATAGAGAAAATATTGAAGTACAATTAATAAATGTGCTTAATCCTAACAGAACATATTATGCTGAGTTTTATGTATCATTGTGTAATATTTCTGCCTATGGTATTAAAAATGTTGGTGCATATTTTAGTACAAATATGTTAAACTATCCAGGTAATCATACTGCAATGATGAGTTTAACTCCTCATATTGAATATTCTGGTTCTCCTATCATTGATACTTTGAATTGGGTAAAAGTATCGGGTTATTTTAAACCTGATGATGAAGGAACTAAATATATGACAATTGGAAATTTTGCTAATCAAGGACAAACTGCGTATCAGAAAATTCATAATGGTTATTATACTTATGCTTATTATTATGTTGATGATGTTTTTGTTGCTGATAGTGTGAGTTATGTAAACTCATTAAAAGAACACTTCGGCTTCGCTCAGTTTCCTAAGATTAATGTTTATCCAAATCCTGCAAGTGATAAGCTTAATATTGAGTATCAAGAGTCAAAGCAATCTTCATTCAAAAAAATTGAGATTTTTAATTGCATGGGTGATTTGGTTAAAGTTGAGTATTTTAAACAAAATGAAAGTTGTGTTGATGTGAGTGATTTGCCACAAGGATTTTATATTGTTGCAGTTCAAAGCAGGGGAAAGATTTTAACAAGACAGAAAATTGTTATTAGCAGATAAAATTTTGAAATGCCCCCAAATCAAACATTTATAAATCTAAGGAATTAAAATAAAGTGAAGATAGTGGATAACACAAACGACCAAATAACAATAGAAACTGAAAGGTGGACAAGAACATGTTTTTCTCTTGAGTAATATCTTTTTGCAATAAAAGCACCTAATGGAATTGATAATAATATTGGTGTAAATGTTATCAAACCAAAATATCCGTACCTTTTGTGCATTTTTAATATGAATCTATTTCTTTTTGAAAACTTTACTTTCTTGACGTTTTCTGTTTCAAGAGAAACTTTTTTGCAATTACTAAATAATGGTAAGGAAAAGCATGAATTAATCCGAGGCATGTATTTGCGATATTGTTTGATTATCCAGCCACTAAAGAAAAAGAAAAATAAGATTCCAACAATTCCTCCCGTTGATGTTGAAATCAATGTTTGGAAAAGATACCCGTCCAAAATAGTGTGTCTGTAACCAAAAAAGTTTCCAACAATTT
>CAYLPA010000166.1:0-6059 GCA_964385385.1 uncultured Saprospiraceae bacterium
AAATTACACATAACAATAATTATACCTCATAAATTTTTAAGAAATATTGGCAGGTCTTAATAAATCACCATTTTTCTTACTAATCTTTTCTTTTCAAATTCAATAGAATAGTAATAAACTCCTGTAGAATAATTTGAAACATTAATTTCTATTTGGTTTTTTCCGGTGGGATAATATTTACTTTCAGAATATATCTTTCTTCCAAAAACATCAACAATCTCAAAGTTAATTTTCCCTGAATTTGGCAAAGTAAAATCAATTATAGTTTTTTCATTTGTTGGATTTGGTTTGTTTTGCTGTAAATAGAATTCTTTCTTCATTTCATCCATTCCAACTATTTGACATAACACAATTGTTGTATCATTAAATTTATAAGTATCGCCAGTCAAAGAAGTCCATGAATACAGCTTAAAACTTCCATTAGCAATATAACTAACACTAAAACTATAATGAACAGTATCATCTGGCAAAAGTACTCCTGACCATGTTTCATTTACAGGAATTCCTAAACCCTGCCTGTAGCTAAGCGGAATTGAATAAAGTGTATCCTTGCCAAAGTTTTTAATAGCAACTTTCACTACCACAGTTGAACCTCCTACACTTGGAGTATCAGGATAAATAATCTCATCTACTCCTGCATCAATATCAATTTTCTTTGCGGTAATTTCAAAGTCATCAATTGCCCAACCATCTAATACTTTACTATAACCATCAGATGTAAACTTAAACTTAAACTGTACAGGTGTTGCATTATTATTGAATTTAGAAAGGTCAAAAGATGTATATGTCCAACCACTATTAGTTCCTGTCCATGATGTAAGTGTATTATACCAATTAACTCCTAAAGAATCTCCCTTTTTACCAAGATTATTCCATGTGTTTCCTCCATTTTCAGTATATTGAATTTTACATCTACCCCTACCAGAATATGTATCATACCAATGATAAAATCGCATTACTAAACAAGTTACATTTGAAAAATCAAAATATGGAGTATAAAGGTCATCATTCATATTAGGAGAATAATGTCCGTTAAGATTAGTAGTCCAAACATTAGGTTGACTATGTGGTGAATTAATAATACTTGCCAATGGAATTCCTAATTCCCATTTCGTTTGATAGCTTTTGATAAAATCATTTGGCCCATTCCCATCAAAATCATCAAAATAAAATGGTGTGCAAATATGTTCTCCCTTTAGAGAAATGCACATTGTATCATTATTATTACATCCATCCTGATTGAGAGCAGTGTAGGCACAAATATTAATATTTCCAAGTGGAACTGTTAATAAAGTATTAAAAGTATAATCAACAAAATTTCCCGGCAATAACTGACCTAAATAAGTTTCACTAATAGCAGGAGCAGAATTCACTGAATATTTTATCGGAATATTTATCAAAGTATCATTACCATAATTAAAAATCCTAACTTTAACTATTTGTTGAGAACTTTCATATATTGGAACATATGGATTAAGAATCTTTTTTACTCCAGCATCAAACGGAAATAATTCTATTTCATCAGCTCCAATCATTGGCAATAAAGCCCGAGCATCTCCATCTATATCTTCAGTTACAGCAACTAATGGTATTGCTATACCTGATAATATTGTGGATATTAAGTGTAAATCTGTGTCGCTTGTGAAAGGTGGATTAATATCTTCAGAATGTAAATTCATCCCACTAACACTTTGTAATGCTGTTAACGAATTTATATTGTTTCCTGCCCCCCAACCAACAAAAGATGCTCCTGTCGAATAGAAATCATTATAATCAGATGATAATATTGCATTAGGAGTATTGAATTTTGCTGCATATCCACCTTCAGTATTTGAAAATATATTGTTCGTTATATTTTGGCTATTTCCACTTGAAGTATAGAATGCATAGCTATTTCCTATTAGTATTCCTTTAAGATTACAAGAATTATAGTAAACGTCAATATATGATGAAGATGAAAAATGGATACCATGCCATGATGCTGTACCTGTACTACCTGTACCTGTAAGACTAACAAAATTGTTAGCAATAAGGCATCTATCAGTTAATGAACCATCTACATGATAAAAATACATTCCGTAATGTGTTGATGTTCCTCCATGTATATGTATTTTATTCTTAGTAACGGTCATATAGTCACAATAAGAAAAATTACAACCACAAAATGAAGTAGAATTTGCTCCATTTTCAATTTTATTATTATTAATAATAACTGAATCCTGATACCTTAGATTTATTCCATTGCTATAGAATCCTTCAATAATATTATTCTCAAAAATGTTTCCCTTCTCCCCCAATGTGGATGAATAACCTTCCATATAAATAGCATTGTAACCTTTTTTTAAATGATTATTTCTAAAAACATTATAGTTATCATTACCATCATCTGAATAAATACAAGAAGCCATGTTGGACGTGCTTGGAGCACATTCAATAACATTATTTTCAATAATATTATAATTTGCACCTCCTGTAAATAATAAAACAACCCCGTATAGTGAAGCATTTGATTTTATTGTTAATTTTCTGAAAGTTACATAATCTGCTGAATTAAATTTTATAATATAATTATTTTGCTGATTATTAGGAGCATAAAAGATTTCTGCAGCAGTACTATCATTTCCATAGCCCTGAAATGTAATAGTACTTGAAAAAGATGCTCCGGGAATAGAAGTAATTTCTAAATGCTCATAATATATTCCCGGATAAACATTAAAAACTACATGACTATCTATTCCACAATAATTCAAAGCAAATAATGCATCATTAAAAGTTAAATAATCGGGATTGATGCCTCCAATATTATATATACCATGCATATTACCACAAGAAATAACTTTAGACATAGCTGTATCGTTTATATTCCATTGGTCAGCAGTGTCATTTGGATTATATGTCCATGCTTTTATTACACTTATTCCACTCTGGAAGTTATATGTTCCTATTTGAACAGAATCAGCAACTGCTCCAGGTATAAGTATCCCCGACCAATTGAATGCCGGCTGTGTTACACCATTAACACTCCAGCCAACTTTAACTTTAGTAAGATTAGCTAAACCAAAATTTTTAAATGTAGCTTTAACAGCTTGATTTCCTGAAATTACAGGAGAAACAGGTTTGTCAATTGACAAAACTCCTGCATCATTAACTATTGGATCAGATATTTTAACATCATCTATTGCAATATCACTTTGTAATTGCAAGCCTGTTATACTACGAAATCTAATTTTTGTAACATTCTTATATGGAATTAAATTAACGATTGCTTTAGTCCATGGCGAAGAACTATTGTTCTGTTGTTGCCCTGAAATTGTCCAGATATCCAATACCCATTGACATCCATACCAAATATCTATATGAAGCGAACCCATTGCCTGTCCATACATATGATAATAAAACTCAAGAGTTGGTGCATTCATCACAGTTAAATCTAAACATGGTGTTGTTAAAATAGCTGTTTTTGAAAAACAAAATGAAGCTTCAGTGTACATATATTTACCTACTCCATTTGTATGGTCTCCTATTGGTCCTGTATTAGATGATGGAGTTGTTCCTAAGCGTGCACCCCAGTCTGCATTATCACTTGTTTCGTTTACCCACCCATTAACAGTTCCACATACCGCTGTACATGCAGTTCCACATGTAGGAAAAGTTTCAAAAATTTCATAAAAAGGAAAGGTTGTAATTGGCGTTGAACATCCTGGTGGGTTTGGTGGAGTATAAATAACAAATTGATTACATCCCAAAAATGGTTCTACTGACTGATTGTGAGCTGCAGAACCATCAATAGCATAAACATAATAACAGAAGGTATCTAATAAATTAAAAGGTCCTGTAAGAGTATCAATTCTACCATAAAATATATTGCCGGTAGTATTAAGCATTCCTAATGTATCCGGCAAGCCATTGTTATAAGTATAAACTAACATAGCTGTATCAATTCCTGAAGAATCTGTAATTGTAGCATAAATATCAAAAGGTCCGGTTTGTTAAACCGAGTCAATTAATATTGGCTGATTTAATGAAATATTTGGAGGTATTAACTCTGAAATACTTCCTATAACTTTTATATCATCTAATAACCACCCGTAATTACCTGAACTTCCAATATTAAGAGCATCTGATAATTGAAATTTAATTTTTACCTGCGAGCAATTTCCGACAATTGATGAAATATTAAATTGCTCATATTTCCACCAGCTATTTACCGGTATTGCACTATTATTACTAGGCTGCCAATCTGTACCATAAGAAGTAGAAGTAAATTTATTTCCAATAGCGGCAAAAGTTCCATTTCCCAGATAATTAGCACCAATAAGTTTTGTCCAGTTTACACCATTATTACCTGATACATAAATTTCTGCAGCATTATAAAAATCAATTTTACAAATTTGTGAAAATTTTAAAATTACATTTGAATATCCAATAGTGCTAAATGCATCAGTTGTTAAAATGGATATATCGTTTTGTGAAACAGTACATGAATCAGAACGTAATCCTTGTGTTGCTAATGTATTAGAAATCGCCCATTGGTTAACAGCAAAACCTACTGAATCCATTGTTACACTATCAGCCAAGGATGGCAATTCAAAATTTTCGTGAAAAACAATCGTTTGAGAAATTCCTGTAAAGTACAATAATGTAAAAAAAGTAAATAGTAGTTTCTTCATGATATTTGAGATTTAGGATTATACGCAAATATAATAAAAAAAAATATTTATTCACTTAGTATGTGATATAAATATTTTCAGCAATAATAATAAATACTAAATGGAAGTTGGATTTCTAATTTACAATGCTTGCTTTTTCAATACCTAAAAGCTTTTAGAAACTTGTTAAGTAAAACAAATTATTTCATTAAAATAAATTTTTTATCCAGACTATAATTATATTTCATAAATTTTTAAGAAATATTGGCAGGTCTTAATAAATCACCATTTTTCTTACTAATCTTTTCTTTTCAAATTCAATAGAATAGTAATAAACTCCTGTAGAATAATTTGAAACATTAATTTCTATTTGGTTTTTTCCGGTGGGATAATATTTACTTTCAGAATATATCTTTCTTCCAAAAACATCAACAATCTCAAAGTTAATTTTCCCTGAATTTGGCAAAGTAAAATCAATTATAGTTTTTTCATTTGTTGGATTTGGTTTGTTTTGCTGTAAATAGAATTCTTTCTTCATTTCATCCATTCCAACTATTTGACATAACACAATTGTTGTATCATTAAATTTATAAGTATCGCCAGTCAAAGAAGTCCATGAATACAGCTTAAAACTTCCATTAGCAATATAACTAACACTAAAACTATGATGAACTGTATCATCAGGAAAAAGTATTCCTGTCCATGTTTCATTTACTGGAATTCCTAAACCCTGCCTATAACTAAGCGGAATTGAATAAAGTGTATCCTTGCCAAAGTTTTTAACTGCAACTTTCACTACCACAGTTGAACCTCCTACACTTGCAGTATCAGGATAAATAATCTCATCTACTCCTGCATCAATATCAATTTTCTTTGCGGTAATTTCAAAGTCATCAATTGCCCAACCATAAAAATAACTAAAAGTTGAATTTGAGCTGAATTTAAACTTAAACTGTATTGGTAACATACTATTATCAAATTGCGAAAGTTTATAAGATGAATAAGTCCAACCATTATTAAGACCTGTCCAAAAACTTATACCATTTACTTTTGCATTATACCAATTCACACCATTAGTATCACCAACACATCCAAGATTTTGCCATGTTATTCCACCATTTTCAGTATATTGAATTACACAATTATCAAAACCAGATTCTGTTTCATACCAATGAAAAAATCGCATTGTTAATCCTGACACATTTGAGAAGTTAAAATACGGAGTATAAAGGTCATCATCCATATTAGGAAAATAATATCCGTTAAGATAAGTAGCCCAAACATTAGGTGGGCTATTTGGTGAAATAATACTTGCCAATGGAATTCCTAATTCCCATTTCGTTTGATAGCTTTTGATAAAATCATTTGGTCCATTCCCATCAAAATCATCAAAATAAAAAGGTGTGCAAA
>CAYLPA010000167.1:0-6055 GCA_964385385.1 uncultured Saprospiraceae bacterium
AATTTAGTGGACGACTTATTTTTATTAAAGATGGTAATGAATATCCGAAAAGACTCAGTGGTAAGTCTTGCAAAAGACTTTCTGATTTACAAAGAGGTTGGGGAATTCCAGTTTCTCTAAAAGTTTACCCTGATTCAACAGGGAGTAGGATAAAACTTAAATTTCAATTAACTGAAAATCAAAAACAGAAGTTAACAAAAAATGGAATTGAAGTCAGAAAAAGTCCAGTAATTCTTCGAACTGGTGAAAGTATTGAGTTTGGTGATGTAGAAATTCAATTTGATAATAATAAAAGAAAATAAAGGAGTTTATCATGGCAACAATTTTTATTGGGATAGGTGGTTCTGGGATAACAACGGTTACAAAGATAAAAGAAATTTATAATCGTTTTGAATTTACTAGGGTTGACTCAAAAAAATCGAAAGTTATTTTTGCTGGGATTGATGTAGATAAACCTGAGCAATCAGAAAAACAAAGTATAGATTTCATTCCAGTAAGTGTTCCTAATCCGAGAGAAGTAATAGATACGCACTGGGCAAAGGACTCTGTTTTTAAAAAATGGTGGCATGAGGGACATTATCCTGAAACCACTTTGTCACCAGGCAATGCAGCAGGCAGACATAGATATAATGGTAGATTAATATTCTGGCAAAATTTTAAACCTTTAACTAAGGGAATTGAAGCACTAATCGCAAAAGCTGAGAGCATTGATCCAGATGTCACTTCTGGAAAATCTAAGCACTGCATCTATCTTATCAATTCAATTGGAGGTGGAACAGGTGCGGGAATGTTTATTGATGTAGGATTCCTTATTCGCGACTTATTAACTCAGCATCCAAATTTCCAACTGTACTCTTTTTTGTTTCATGGTATAATATGGGAAAGATCTGGTTATATCGACTCAAATAAGGTTGCACTTGGAGCATTGACTCAACTTGAAAGATGGATGGAGAGACCGGATAAATTTGAGATGAAATATTATGATGCGAAATTACCAGCAAAGACAAATAAATTTTCTGCTTTATTTGATATGGTCTATTTAATTGATGAAAAGAATTTAGATGGTAAACAATTTATAAGAAAAGGTAATAAATCATTAATAGAATTATATATGGAATTCGGTAGTTGGTTATTGTTTATTTTGTCATTAGACGATGTTGATAACGATTTACAAAACACAATTGCAGATTTTGCAGACTTACCTAAAATTTCTCCTGAGGGAGAAAGGGCTCGTAGGTTTGGTAGTGCAGCAGTATCCATTATCACCGTCCCATATGAAGAAATAACAGATTGGCTAAAAGGGGCATTCGTATCTTCGTTTGAAAACGGTTTTAGTGAATTGAATTTAACGGATCCAACAGAAATGTTAAAAAGATTAAAAATCTATGAACAAAACGCAAGTGAATTTTCCAAAGTATTACGTAATTCTGATGCTTTCAGTAAACTAGTAACTCATATAAAAAATATTGCTGTTGATCTTGGAAAAACAGATAATTTGGATGTTTTTAATGACAATATTTTATCTTACAAACTTATAGAATTAGCAGAAATAAATGAGAAATTTTCTATCTGGAAAAAAGAAATCGATGAGATACTGCTTAAGAAAATTTCAGGATTTCGTAAACATTTGAAAGAATCAATGATAAAAGAAATGGAAACTTCTTTAAATTTTATGGGGATTTCAAAGTATCTTAATAATCTAATATTAAAACTTGAATTACAGAAAGCTGAGATATTTAAAAACTATCCAGTTAGAAAATCATCCTCTGAAATTTCTGAAATTATGAAAAATATAATTAATGAAATATCTGAGTTACCATCAAATCCATTGAAATTTATATTTAAGAAAGGTAAATTTAAAAACTTGATAGATGAATGGCTTGCTTATTCTGGTTTCAATAATTATAATAATGAGAACACATATATAAATGCATATATGGGGGAAATGTTAAATGAATTGCTTGCAAATTTTTATGAAACATTAAAGGACATTGCTAGAACAAATGCAGATTTAGTAAACTCATTAAATGAGATATATTCAAAACTTATGAAAGATTATAAAGAGCTTGAAGTATCTTACCATCACGATAAAAGCAATATCCTGAATGTTGAAAAACTTAAGAAGAATGATTTTCCATTGCTCATTAGTGTTCCTGTTGATAGGGAAGACCTGGAACAAGTTCATAAAGAATTAATGGAGGATCTTACGCTTATTGATTCTTTCCGGAATTCTCTTTGGTCAGGAATGAATATTGAAAACAGGTCGCTTTCTGGATTATCCTCTTTTTATGATAAATTGTATGAAGATAATGCCGAAACTAAAGGTAGGAATAAAGATGCGATAATTTCAACAGCATTTGAGTATTTAAAAGAAATAACAAAATATAAACTTGATAGATCATTTAAGGAACAGATTAATAAAAGCTTCCGAATTGATAAAGCATTAAAATCTCATTTTGGGAGAAAATATCAAGAGTTTCAAAATTCTTTGAATTTACCTGAGGAAAAGAGCAGATTTTTAACAGAATTTGTTTATCAAGTTGGAGAAGAAACAATTGGTGAACTTCAGAACAAAAAACTGGAAAGAGAAGAATGGATCAAATTAGCAATTAAAGGTTTCCTAAATAAATTATCAAGCTCAGTAAATCCTTTCTGGTCGATGAAAAATCAAACTGAATATAAATCATCATATTATAATGATAGATTAAACCAATATAATCCTGATAATAAACCAGCAATATATGCAAGTCCTAACTTAGACCTTCCATTAGAAAATTTCAATAAACATGAAAAATTAAAGTCTGATGAGTTTAGAATCTTTATGCTAAGTTACATGTACGGCTGCCCATTGTATCTACTAAACTGTGTTAAAGGAGCGAATTTTGTTTTATATAATGATACAAAAGAAAGTGTATGCGCATTTAATGATGAACGGTTCTTAGATGAGTGGAAAGATAATATTGAACACAAATCTCGTTTTGAATTTAATGATTTTTTGTTTATTATGGCTTTGGGATTTAACATAATACACAGAACACAGAAAGGGAAAGCAAAAAGTAAATCTTTTTACTATGGGAAAAAGAATCTTGGAACAATTACAGATGCAATGTATAAGATTAGAGATGATTATGCAGATCAAATCAAGGAAGAAGTAAAGATTAAACTTCAAGAAGATATTCTTAAACCTCGTGCATCTACAGAAGATATTATAGTAAAATATAATACTCTTTTAGCCGAAGTAGATAAGCAGCTTATACCTATTGAGCCACCAAAATCATCTGGAAATATGACTGCTCATAATATCTGGAAGCATTTAAAAGATCAGGTCAATGTTAAAAGAGATAGTAAGGGTAATATAATGAAATATGAAGGTTCATTCTATCGTAACACAAAGGAGGATATTGGTAATTTACTTAAAGAACATACTGGATTGGCATTGTTTTAAATGAATAAAATCCTCTTTATGTTGGGTGGGCATCTTGAATTTCCAAATTACTTTGGAATAAATGCATTCTATGGTGATCTGAAACGATTAATAAACTTATTGCAAAATAAACGGAAGGAAACAAGTGCAATTACATTAATTCTTGAAGTCCGAGAAATGGATCAATTTCCCACATTTGAATGTAATGAATTTTGGGAAATTTTTAATTCCGATGGGGAAAATAGATTACTGTTAATACTTCATAATCACGATATAGAGATTGAAAATATTATTAAAAAGAAAAAGAAGATACTTTCAATCTCAGGACCACTATATTTTGATTTTTTCTTAAAAGATAGTACTCCAATATCAATTGTAGAAACTGAATTGATACTGTATTCGATCTTTAATTTTCCTGCGAAATTATATAATGAACTTAATGGTGTATTGTCATTAAGAATTTACTTACCGGAAAAAGTCTTAGAAATTCCATCAATTCTAGATAAAAAGTATCAAAAGATCCTTTCATCAGATCAATCAATTCCATGTCCTGAAATAAATATTATCAAAGAAGATTTAGATTTGTCTTCATTTACAATTAAGCAAATTACTTTTAATCCATTTGATATTAACATCGATGTGGTTACTAAACTGGAAATCAGTGAAGAAACCTTAAAAACTACAATTGCAGAACATTTTAATAAAAAAAGTGTAGAACTAATTTTTAAAAAAATCTTCGAAATCCGTAATAAAAAATTACATGAGATCATTGAAGATATTCATCCATATCTTACTTTTAAAGGGGCAAAAAACCTCTTAGTTCAATTA
Organism: uncultured Saprospiraceae bacterium; assembly: GCA_964385385.1. Taxonomy (GTDB): domain Bacteria; phylum Bacteroidota; class Bacteroidia; order Bacteroidales; family CAYLPA01; genus CAYLPA01. The sequence goes on from CAYLPA010000167.1 coordinate 4,253, forward strand.
AGTGAAACTCGAGAAAAGTTAAAGAATAAAATCCTTAATTTAGCAAAAAATGTTAAAAAAGAGATTAATATTATTGATAAAGTTAAGGAAACCGCTGAAACTAAAATAAATGAATTGTATGAACGTATCCAAGATGGGATAAATTCAGAACTTGAGGATTATCACTTAAGATACACGTCATTTTTTAAATTTACTTTTGCTTTTAAATCGAATTTTGTACTTATTATTCTATCATTATCCTTACTCTTTTCTTTATTTTTTTTCTTATTAAACGCTGAGCTTAAGATTTCAATATCTTTGGCAATCATATTTACATTAGTTCTAATTATTACAAGGTGGTTAAAGCTAAAAAAGAAAAAGTGTAAAGAAATAAATGAATTATGTGATGATTCGTATTCAAGAGTTGTTAACGCTATTGATGGAGAATACAAAAGGATTCCAAGCATTGTATGGAACAGAAACCTTGCTTTACTTAATCTGAAAATTAATTATATATATTCAGAATATATTAAGCGTTCTATAGGAATACTTAAACTATTAACAGAAAATTCTCCACAAAATTTAACAGAATCCATCTTTTCAGCTAAAAATAGATTAGTCTTTTTCATTCCTACAGCAAATGATATTAATAGCTTTAAATTGGATAATCTTGATAATTATATTGGATTTGATAAAAATGAACTATCCGATTATTTTATGAAGCAATATTTCAAAGCATTTATCTCGTTAAAGCTAAGCACATTAAATGAAAAAACTGAAGAGAGTATGAAGGAATTCTGCCATGAGCCTGATTCTGGGTTATTATGGAAATTGGATCAAGTAGTTGATTACAGAGAAAAATCAGTTCGTAAGATTCTTATTATTTCACAGGATCAAAATATTCTAGGAAATATTGATCTTCCAACCGACGAAATCAAACACTTTGAACCAACACAAAAGAACAATTATCAAATGATACTTTTATTTTCAATATTTGAATTAAAAGAGGAAGATAATGACAAATAATGAGCTCATTTCTAAAATAAAAAAACATTATAAATACAGAGGACAACTTTTACCATATAAAACAATAAACTCGTCAAACACTATAGGAAAGTCATCTTTATCTCCAGAGCTTGATTATTTATTGGAATCATTAGAATTAAAGCTGTTTGGTTATCAAGAAAAAGCTCTAACTTCTTTCCAAATGAATAAAGATATTTATATGGTTGGTGGGTATGGAACAGGAATCTCGACAACTATTGATATCCTTGCAATATATTCATTATTCTATCAAGGGAAATCTATTCTGTATTTAGAACCTAATGCAAAAAAACTAGAAGAAAAAACTATCCGATTAAGAGAGAAATTTTCCAAAATAAAGGAAATAATACCTTCAAAAATTGTTTTTACAGATTCATCTGAACATCTTATTAATACATTGGAACAATATCCTGATATAGTACTTACGACTACAGAGAATTTTTATAATTGTATTAAGAAGTATCATTCGGAGAAATTTTTGCGGGATTTTATTTTTTCTCTAGGTCTAATAGGTATTGAGAGAATTGAATTATATGGTACAAAAGAGATTATCTTTCTAACCAGGATTATCAGCTTATTAAATTCTTTATCCTCATCTAGGTTTGTTGTAAGCTCATCAACTGATGAAGATTTTTCTACTTTTTGCAATCTATTAAATTCATCAATAAATTTTGAATTAATAAAAAACAGAGATTATATTAAAAATAATTACATTTATTATTGGTTACCTCCTTTTGAAGTTAATCTTCTGGAAGATATGAATACATTTCATTATAAACG